>CAYXJM010000233.1:0-4856 GCA_964465455.1 uncultured Klebsiella sp. | reverse complement strand
GTGAGCTCGGTGTTGCAGTCGAGCAGCACCTCGCCGGTGTCGGTGTCGACGATATCGCGCGCCAGCGAACGGCCCACCATGTATTCCGCCGGCACCTGCAGCGTCTCGAGCTTCGCCTTCTCCATCAGGCGGATGTGGCGCGCCGTGATCCGGCGGCCGCGCTCGACGATCACGGTTCCCTTGTCGTCGCGGATGTCGAAGGCCGCGATTTCACCGCGCATGCGGTCGGCAACGAGCTCGAGCACCCAGTTGCCGCTCGCGTCGGCGTTGAACACCGTGGTGTCGTAGAACATCTCGAGGATTTCCTGGGCGCCGTAGCCCAGGGCGCGCAGCAGGATCGTCGCCGGGAGCTTCCGGCGGCGGTCGATGCGCACGAACACGAGGTCCTTCGGGTCGAACTCGAAGTCGAGCCACGAGCCGCGGTACGGGATGATGCGCGCGGAGTAGAGGAGCTTGCCCGAGGAGTGCGTCTTGCCCTTGTCGTGGTCGAAGAACACGCCCGGCGAACGGTGCAGCTGCGAGACGATCACGCGCTCGGTGCCGTTGATGACGAAGGTGCCGTTCTCGGTCATCAACGGGATTTCTCCCATGTAGACCTCCTGCTCCTTGATGTCCTTGATCGCGCGCGTCGAGGACTCGCGATCGTAGATGATCAGGCGCACGCGCACGCGCAGCGGCACCGCGAAGGTGGCCCCGCGCAGCTGGCACTCCTTCACGTCGAAGACCGGGTTGCCGAGCACGTAGTCGACGTACTCGAGCGCGGCGTTGCCCGAGTAGCTGACGATCGGGAACACGGAGCGGAAGGCACCGTGCAGGCCGACCTCTTCACGCTCCGCGGCGGCGACGTCGGTCTGCGTGAACTGCCGGTAGGAATCGCGCTGGATCGCCAGCAGGAACGGAACCTCCATCCCCGCGGGAAGCTTCAGCTTGCCGAAGTCCTTGCGGATGCGTTTTCTCTCGGTGTATGAGTAAGCCATGCGTGTTCCTCAGCAATTTGCCCCGAGTCTTCAGAGTCCGGAAACCGTCTCTCGAAAGGCCATCGCGCCTTTCGACAACCGGCTCGCAACGACAAAAACGCCGGGGGGCAAGCCCCCCGGCCCGGCGTGTACGCCAGCCTCGCGAAATCGCGTGCCCGAAGGCGTCGCGATCACTTCAGCTCTACGGTAGCGCCCGCTTCTTCGAGTTTCGCCTTGGCGGCGTCGGCGTCGGCCTTGCTCACGCCTTCCTTCACGGTGGAGGGAGCGCCGTCGACCAGGTCCTTCGCTTCCTTCAGGCCGAGACCCGTCAGTTCGCGAACGGCCTTGATCACGTTGACCTTCTTCTCGCCCGCGTCCTTCAGGATCACGTCGAACTCGGTCTTCTCTTCCTCGACCGGGCCTGCTGCGGCGGCGGCCGGGGCTGCCACGGCAACGGCTGCGGCGGCGGTCACGCCGAACTTGTCTTCCATCGCCTTGATGAGATCGACGACGTCCATCACGGTCATTTCGGCGATTGCATTCAGAATGTCATCTTTGGACAGTGCCATGACTTGTCACTCCTGGTTGATTGGTCAGATTGAAATAGCCAGATTCCCACCCGCTCAAGCGGCTTCCTTCTGATCGCGAACGGCAGCGAGGGTGCGGACGAGCTTGCCCGGAACCTCGTTGAGCGTGCGCGCGAGCTTGGCAACCGGTGCCTGCATGACACTCATGAGCATCGAAATTGCCTGGTCGCGGGTCGGCAGCGACGCGAGAACGTCGATCTGCTCGGCTCCCATCAGTCGGCCGCTTGCCGCCAATGCCTTGACTTCGAAGGCCTCCACCTGCTTCGCGAAATCCTTGAAGATCCGCGCCGCGGCGCCCGGGTCCTCCATCGAGAACGCGAGCAGCGAAGGCCCCACCAGCGCCGGCGCGATGCATTCGAAGTCGGTGCCTTCGACGGCGCGCTTGGCCAGCGTGTTGCGGACGACCCGCACCACGACCTTGGCTTCGCGTGCCTGCTTGCGCAGGTTGGTGAGGTTCGTGACGCTGACGCCGCGGGCGTCGGCGATCACGACAGACAGGGCTTTGGTGGCGGTCTCTTTGACTTCAGCTACTATCGCTTTCTTGTCTTCGAGTCCTAGTGCCACTGGAGTTACTCCTGTGATTGGCCAGCCCGGGGGCCGGCCTGTTTCCTGGACCGCTGCGCGTCTGGGACCGCGCGGCGGCGTCGATGCGGTGAAGCACTCCAATCGTCACCAATTGGGTTTCCACCATCTGCGTAGGCCAGCGCCTCCCGGCGCGGATTAACCCCTCGCGGGGGCCTACGGTCTTTGATGGTCCTGGCCAGTCATGCTGTCCACAGACCCCAAAGTTCCTTGGCGGGACTGCAGGTCCCGCGGGCCGCCGGCGCCGTGGCGCCGCGCGACCGCGAACATGGCGCGACCGGCCGTGGCCGGTCGCGCGTCTCCTCAGGCCTCGAGGCTCGCCTGGTCGATGACCAGGCCGGGGCCCATCGTCGTCGACAGGGTCACCTTCTTCACGTAGGTGCCCTTCGCGGTGGCCGGCTTGGCCTTGCGCAGGTCGGCCAGCAGCGCCTCGAGGTTCTCCTTGACGGCCACGACCTCGAAACCGAGCTTGCCGATCGCGCCGTGCACGATGCCGTTCTTGTCGGTGCGGTAGCGCACCTGGCCGGCCTTCGCGTTGCGCACGGCGGTGGCCACGTCGGGGGTCACCGTCCCGGTCTTCGGGTTCGGCATCAGGCCGCGCGGGCCGAGGATCTGGCCCAGCTGGCCCACGACGCGCATCGCGTCGGGCGAGGCGATCACGACGTCGAAGTCCATGTTGCCGGCCTTCACCTGCTCGGCGAGGTCGTCCATGCCGACCACGTCGGCGCCGGCAGCGGTCGCCGCATCGGCATTGGCGCCCTGCGTGAACACGGCGACGCGCACCGTCTTGCCCGCGCCGTGCGGCAGCGTGGTCGCGCCGCGAACCTGCTGGTCCGACTTGCGCGCATCGACGCCGAGGTTGATCGCGACATCGATCGATTCCGCGAACTTCGCGCGCGGCAGGCTCTGCAGCAGCGTGATCGCCTCGTCAATGGCGTACTGCTTGCCGGCGGTCACCTTCTCGGCGATCGCGCGTTGCTTCTTGGTCAATCTGGCCATCTCAGAGCCCCTCCACTTCGATGCCCGCGCTGCGCGCGCTGCCGGCGATCGTGCGAACCGCCGCGTCCATGTCTGCCGCCGTCAGGTCGGGCATCTTCGTGCGCGCGATCTCCTCGACCTGCGCCAGCGTGACCTTGCCGACCTTGTTGGTGTTCGGCGTGGCGCTGCCCGACTTGAGACCCGCCGCCTTCTTCAGCAGCACCGACGCCGGCGGCGTCTTGGTGATGAACGTGAAGCTGCGGTCCGAGTACACGGTGATCACGACCGGGATCGGCATCCCGGGCTCCAGGCCCTGCGTGGCCGCGTTGAAGGCCTTGCAGAATTCCATGATGTTCACGCCCTTCTGGCCCAGCGCCGGACCCACCGGGGGGCTCGGGTTGGCCTGGCCGGCCTTGACCTGCAGCTTGATGTAAGAGTCGACCTTCTTGGCCATCGGTATGCTCCAAAGTGGGTGATTGACGCCTCGGAACGGCCTCCACAGGCCCTTCGTCACCGGCTCCCCGCGCGCCGCAACGGATGGCGGCGCGCAACGTCATCGCCTCAGGCCTTCTCGACCTGCGCGAAATCGAGCTCGACCGGGGTCGAGCGTCCGAATATCAGTACGGCCACCTTCAGGCGGTTCTTGTCGTAATCGACCTGCTCGACCACGCCGTTGAAGTCGTTGAACGGCCCGTCGACCACGCGGACCATCTCGCCCGGCTCGAAGATGGTCTTCGGCCGCGGCTTCTCGGCGCCTTCCTCGACGCGGCGCAGGATCGCCCGCGCCTCGGCCTCGGTGATCGGCGACGGCTTGTCGGCCTTGCCGCCGATGAAGCCCATCACGCGCGGCGTCTCCTTGACCAGGTGCCAGCTGTCCTCGTCGAGTTCCATCTCCACCAGGACGTAGCCCGGGAAGAACTTGCGCTCGCTCTTGCGCTTCTGGCCGCCGCGCATCTCCACCACTTCTTCGGTGGGCACGAGGATGTCGCCGAACTTCTCCTGCATGCCGAAGCGCTGCACGCGCTCCTTCAGTGCGGAGGCCACCTTCTTCTCGAAACCGGAATAGGCGTGCACCACGTACCAGCGTTTCGCCATGAGCCCTGCCCCTAACCAATCAGCATTGAAGCGATCCATCCGAGGAAGGTGTCGAGCCCCCAGAGGATAAGCGCCATGACCACCACCACGACCACGACGACCAGCGTCGTCTGCGTGGTTTCCTGGCGCGTGGGCCAGACCACCTTGCGGATCTCGCTGCGCGCCGCCTTCGCGAGGCCCAGGAAAGCCGCTCCCTGCGAGGTCAGTGCCGCCACCGCGACGCCGGCCACCGCCGCCAGGAACAGGCCGATCCAGCGGTAGAACTGCGGCTCGGCGGAAAACGCCAGGTTGCCCCAGATCGCCGCGACCGTGATCGCCGCGACCACGGCCCACTTCAGCCAGTCGAGCCGGCTGTCCTTGTCCTGGACGTTTGCTTTCATCGGAGAAATTCCGTGCGACTCCGCCATTCGCGCGCCGGTAAGGGAACAGGTGCCGCGCGCAGCCGCGCGGCAAGGCTGAAAGTGGCACGCCAGGAGGGAATCGAACCCCCAACCTGCGGTTTTGGAGACCGCCGCTCTGCCAATTGAGCTACTGGCGTATCAAACTCTGTCCGCGACCCCCTCGTCGCCTGCCCGGATCCGGCCCGGGAATACCATCTTTTCTCGTGGGTCCGCATTCATGCGGACAATCGTCCGGATAAATCCGGACCCACAAGGAT
>CAYXJM010000232.1:0-4858 GCA_964465455.1 uncultured Klebsiella sp. | reverse complement strand
CGCATCCGCCTCACGCGCCATCCCGAGTGGGTGCGCTGGATGCGCTTCGACATCGACCCGGCCCGCTACAAGGGCTTCAAGGGCGGCGGCACCATCACGCAGGAGGGCAATTCGGTGCTGTGGAAGCCCTCCGCCGCGGACGCCTGGGTGCAGTACCGGGTGCTGCTCACGAGCCAGCGCGAGTCGGGGCGCTACGACGGCGTGGTGACCGACAGCTGGGCGCTGTTCCGCGCCGAAGACCTCGTGCCGGTCAAGCGCATAGACTTCCAGGACGGCACGCAGTCGCAGGCGAAGCTGCGCATCAACGTCCCCGAAGGCTGGTCCATCGAGTCGGCGCACCCGGCCTATCGCAGCGGGCGCCTGAAGGTCGACGACCCGCGCGGGTACTTCGACCGGCCCGCCGGCTGGATGCTGCTCGGCAACCTCGGGGTGCGGCGCGAGACGATCGGCGGCACGCGCGTCGCGATCGGCGCACCGACCGGCCAGGGGCTGCGGCGGATGGACATCATGGCCTTCTTCCGCTGGACCCTGCCCACGCTGCAGCGGATCTTCCCGGACTTTCCCGCGCGCATCCTCGTGGTCGGTGCCGACGACCCGATGTGGCGCGGCGCGCTGTCGGGACCGAACTCGCTGTTCGTCCACTCCGACCGGCCGATGATCAGCGAGAACGGCACCAGCACCTTCATCCACGAACTCGTGCACGTCGCGATGCGCGCGAAGAGCGTGCCGAGCGCGGACTGGATCGTGGAAGGCATGGCGGAGTACTTCTCGCTGGAGGCGCTGCACCGCTCCGGCACGATCAGCGACGCGCGCTTCGCCGCGGCGCACCGCTCGCTCGCCGAGTGGGCCGCGCGCGAGGCCGGACCGCTCGACGCGCCGCGCTCGGCGGGCGCGACCACGGCGCGCGCCGTGGGCGTGCTGCGCCGCGTCGACGCGGAGATCCGTGCCGCCAGCGGCGGCCGCGGCAGCCTCGACAACGTCGCCGCGGACCTCGCGGCAGAGCCCGGGGCCATCACGTTCGAGATGTTCCGCGCCAGCGCCGAGCGCCACGCCGGCCGCGCGCTCGCGGCGCTGGCGCCCGACGCGCTGAAGGCGCCCCCGCCCGCCCCGCGCTGAGCCCGCACGGCGCGACGACGCTCAGGCGTTGCGGATGGTGAGCCCCCCGTCGACCACCAGCACGGCGCCGGTGATATAGGAGGCGGCCGGCAGCGCGAGGCCGAGCGTCGCGTGCGCCACCTCCTCCGGGTCGCCGTAGCGTCCGAGCGCGGTGCGCCGGCGCGCGAACTTCTCCCGGTCGGCCGGCGGGATCACCGCCGTCATCGCCGTATCGATCGGGCCGGGACAGACGCAGTTCACCGTGATGCCCTCGCGGCCGAGCTCGACCGCCAGCGCGCGCGTGAGTCCGATCACGCCGTGCTTGGCGACGGTGTAGGGACTGTTGTACGCGGTGGCGCCGAGGCCCTCGGTCGAGGCGACGTTCACGATGCGCGCGGCGGCGGCCCGTCGCAGCCACGGCAGCGCGGCACGGATCAGCCGCATCTGCCCGTCCAGCATGATCGCGAGCGAGGCGCGCCACGCCTCCTCGTAGCCCGGGTCGTCGAGCGGACGCGACAGCACGGCGCCGGCGTTGTTCACGAGGATCGCGATGCCGCCGAAGCGCTCGGCCACCTCCGCGACGCAGCGCGCGATTGCCTCGGCGGAGCTCACGTCGAGCTGCCAGGCGTGCGCCTCGCCGCCGGCGGCGCGGATCTCCCCGGCCACGCGCGCGGCGCCCTCGCCATCGATGTCCGTCACCGCGACCCGCGCCCCCTCGTCGGCGAAGAGATGCGCGGTGGCGCGGCCCATGCCGCTGGCCGCGCCGGTGACCAGAACCGTGCTGCCGCGGACGGAGCGGCTCAGCCGGCTGAGGCGCATGCCTCAGCGCGGCTGCATGCGGATGCCGCCGTCCATGCGGATGCATTCGCCGTTGATGTAGTCGTTCTCCATGATCGCGACGGCGAGGTGCGCGATCTCGTCCGGTTCGCCGAGACGCTGCGGGAACAGGACCTGCTGGCCCAGCGCCTTGACGGCGGGCTCGGGCAGCGACTGGAACAGCGGCGTGTTGATCAGGCCCGGCACGATCGTGTTCACGCGAATGCCGTAGGAAGCGAGGTCGCGCGCCACCGGCAGCGTCATGCCGACGACGCCGCCCTTGCTCGCACTGTAGGCCGCCTGCCCGATCTGCCCCTCGTAGGCCGCCACCGAGGCGGTGTTGATGATCACGCCGCGCCCGCCGTCGCGATTGAGCGGCTCGTTCTTCGCCATCTGCTCCGCGGCGAGGCGCAGCACGTTGAACGTGCCGACCAGGTTGACCTGGATGACCTTGTTGAATTCCGCCAGCGGGAAGGCGCCCTGCTTGCCGAGCGTCTTGATCGCGTTGGCGATGCCGGCGAAGTTGCAGCAGATGTGCAGCGCGCCGTGCTTCTGCATCACCGCGGCGATCGCGGCCTGCACCGACTCCTCGCTGGCGACGTTGACGTTGTGGTAGCTCACGTCGGCGCCCAGCTCCGTGGCCAATGCGGCGCCGCGCTGCTCGTTCATGTCGAATATCGCGACCCTGGCGCCCATGCGCGCGAGCCGGCGCACCGTCGCTTCGCCGAGGCCCGACGCGCCGCCCGTGATGATCGCTACCTTGCCTGCAATGTCCATGTCCTGTCTCCTGTCGAAAAGATGATGATCGCCCGGCCGTTCCGGGACCCGGGACTCCCTACCTGCCCTTCCAGACCGGCGCGCGCTTCTCGGCGAACGCGGTGGCGCCTTCGCGCGCGTCCTCGCTGCCGAAGATCGGCGCGGTCGCGGCTTCCTGCTTCGGCCAGATCTCCGCTTCGCTCCAGTCGGCCGAGTCGCGCATGACGCGCTTGCTCGTGGCCACCGCGAGCGGCCCGTTGGCCACGATCGAGCGCGCCAGCGCCCGCGCGCCCTCCAGCGCCTCGCCCGCCGCGACGACGCGGTTCACCAGCCCGAGCTCGTAGGCGCGTGCCGCCGGGATCATGTCGCCGGTCAGCGCGAGCTCGAGCGCGAAGCGGTACGGCACCATGCGCGGCAGGCGCACCAGCCCGCCGGCGGCAGCGACCAGGCCGCGCTTGGCCTCGGGGATCCCGAAGCGCGCGTTCTCCGCCGCCACAGCGAGGTCGCAGGCGAGCATCAGCTCGAATCCGCCGGCCAGCGCATAGCCCTCGACGGCCGCTATCAGCGGCTTCTGCGGCGGCGCCTCGACCAGGCCCCCGAAGCCGCGCCCGGGCAGCATCGGCATCTCGCCGCCGAGAAAGGCCTTCAGGTCCATCCCCGCGCAGAAGCTGCCGCCGGCGCCCGTGAGGATCCCCACGCGCAGCTCCGGGGTGGCGTCGAGGCGATCGATCGCCGCGGCGATCCCCCTGGCCACGGCCAGGTTGACCGCGTTCTTAGCGTCCGGGCGGTTGATCGTGATCGTGAGAACGCCGTCTGCCTCGTGCAGCAGGACTTCGTCGGCCATGGTGGTGCCCCCCTGGTGGCTGTGGGTGTGAAACGGCAGGCGCGAATATTGGGCGCTGGCGTCCGCGCTGTCCAGAGAGCGGGGCATCGGCGCGACGCTTCCCCGCCGCGTGCACCCTCAGAGGTATTTTTCGAGCGGCAGCAGCGCGATCAGCGTCGCGCGCGCACGCCGCGACCACGGGGCCTGGGGCTCGCGGCGCAGCGTGAGCGCCGCATCGCCCTCGCCTTCGATCCACCGCGCCCGGCCACGGCCGTCCGGCACGACGCGCCAGCTGTTGGCCGGCGCCATGTTGAGCTCGATGTCCGCGGCGACCCGCGCAGCCAGCTCCGGGCTCTCGATCACGAGCCCCGACTCGGCGTTGAGGAAGCGCGAGCGCAGGTTCAGGTTCAGCGAACCGACGTAGACCGTGCGCCGGTCGAAGACGAACGTCTTCGCGTGCAGCCCGAACACGTGCCCCTCGCCGCAGGCCGCGCCGTTCAGCACGAGTCCCCGGCACGATGCCGCGTCGGGGCGCATCTCGTAGAGTTCCACGCCGCCGCCGAGGATCGCCTCGCGCCGCCGCGCGTAGGCCGCGTGGTTCGCCGTGACGTCGTTCGAGGCCAGCGAATTGGTCAGCGCGCGCACCCGCACGCCGCGCTCGTGCATGGCACGCAGCGCATCGACGGACTCCTGGTCCAGCACCAGGTACGCCGACTCGATCAGGAACTCCTCGCGCGCGGCAGTGGCCATGCCCCACAGCGCGGCCGCACTGGCCTGCGTGACGCTGCTGTCGGCGAGCGCCGCGCCGCTCGGCGGGCCGTCGTACACCAGCCGCGCCGGCGCCCAGCGCATCGCCTCGACGCCGGCTGCGATCCAGGCCAGGCCGGCCGCCTCGCCCTGCGGCAGGGCGCCGAACAGCGATGCGAGCCGCGCGGCGTCGGCCGCGGCGCGATCGGCGCGCGACGCGAGCGCGCCGGCGTGCGCGCCGTTGCCGAACTCGGTCACCGGCCGCGCCAGCACCGAGTTCCAGAACGCGTCGAACATCCGCCCGGTGTCGGCCACCACGGGGCCGGCGGCCACCACGTCGCGGTCGCGGAAGTTGAGCACCGGGTGCGCGTCGAAGTACTCGTCGCCGATGTTGCGCCCGCCGAGGATCGTGACACTGCCGTCGACGGTGAAGGACTTGTTGTGCATGCGGCGGTTGAGCCGCGAGAACTCGCGCAGGAAGTCGAACGCCCAGCGCAGGCCGCGCCGCTGCAGCGCCGGGTTGAAGATGCGGATCTCGATGTTCGGGTGCTGGTCGAGCAGCGCCAGCACGTCGTCGCGCCCGCCCACGTTGATGTCGTCCAGCAGCAGCCGCACCCGCAC
>CAYXJM010000231.1:0-4858 GCA_964465455.1 uncultured Klebsiella sp. | reverse complement strand
CGGATCATGATGGAGATCATCCTGACCGGGAAGCCGATCACCGCGCAGCGCGCCTACGAGATCGGCCTGGTCAACCGTCTCGCCGAACCGGAGCGCCTGATGGACGTGGCGCTGGAACTCGCGGGCGAGATCCTCGAGGGGGCGCCGCTCTCGGTGAAGGCCGGGCGCGAGACCGTGATGCTCGCCACCGAGATGGGCCGCGCGGCGGCGCTGCAGGCGGCACGCGCCGCGCACGAGCGTGCCTACATGAGCGACGATGCCCAGGAAGGCCCCAGGGCCTTTGCCGAAAAGCGGCGTCCGCAGTGGAAAGCCCGCTGAGCGCACGACCGTCCGCATGCCCATGCCAAAGCCAATCTTTCGCCCCCTGCCCCGGCACGCGGGGCCAGCGCGATTCCCGGAGCACAGATGACCGCCAGCATCTCCCATATCGGCATCTGCACCTCGGATCTCGAACGCTCCCTGCGCTTCTACACCGAGGCCCTGGGTTTCGTGCTCGAGCGTTCCATCGATGAAATAGGCCCGCCCTATGACCGGCTGATGGAATTGCCCGGGGTCACGTGCCGCGTGCATTACCTGACGTGCGGCGGCTTCAGGCTGGAACTCATCGGTTACCCCGCTGCCGGCGTCACGGGAGCTTCCGGACGCCGCCCGATGAACCAGCCGGGGTTCACGCACATGACGCTGGTGGTGGATGACGTCGAGCACGCCGCCGGGCGCATCGTGAACTGCGGCGGGCAGGTCCATCGGGAATCGGCCATAGATTCCCCCTTCGGGCCCATGATCATGTGCAGCGACCCCGATGGCGTGCGCATCGAACTGATGCAGCCGGCGGACTAGGGCCCAGGCGGTGAAAGCACGATGAGCATGTCCGGAAAGGCGATCAACGAATGGCGCGGCTACTGGTTCCTGCCGCTCGCCGCCGCGCTCGGCTACTCGAGCTCCGTGGTCCACGTGTACTCGATGGGCCCGTTCATCGAGCCGCTGCAGCAGGCATTCGGCTGGTCGCGCGCACAGATCTCGATGGGACTGACGATCTCCTCGTTCATCAGCGCGATCTTCTGCATCCCGATAGGCATGCTGGTCGACCGCATCGGACCGCGCCGCGTGGGCCTGGCCGGTGTGCTGCTGATGTCCGGGGCGCTGGCGCTGCTCGGCACGACGACGGGCACGACGGCGAACTGGGTGGCACTCTGGGTCACGGTAGCGCTCGGCACGCTGTGGGTGCAGGCGACCGTCTGGACCAGCGCGGTCGCCAGCCGCTTCGAGGCCTCGCGCGGACTCGCCTTCGCGATCACGCTCTCCGGCGCCGCGCTCAGCGCCGCGGTCGCCCCCGTTCTCGCCACGTGGCTGATCGGCGCCTACGGCTGGCGCACGGCGTTCACGGCCATGGGTGGCATCTGGGCCGCGCTGGTCTTCCCGGTCCTGCTGCTGTGCTTCCGCGGCGCGCAGGACGAGGGGGGCAGAAAACATGCATCGACGACCAGCCCGGTGAAGGTGCTGAAGGGCGTCACGCTGGCCGAAGGCTTGCGCTCGCCGACGCTGTACAAGCTGCTGCTGGCCAGCGGCGTGTTCTCGTTCACCGCGATCGGCGCCGTCGTGCATTTCGTGCCGATCCTCACGGACCGGGGCGCCGCGCCACTCGCGGCAGCCGGGATCACCGCGCTCGTGGGGATCTTTTCCATCGTGGGCCGCATCGGCACCGGCTTCCTGCTGGACCGCTTTCCCGGACACCTGGTCGGCGCGGTGGCCTTCATGCTGCCGATCGTCTCGGCGCTGCTGCTGTTGCTCGACGGCGCCAATCCCCTCAGCCAGGCGGTCGCGGCGGCGGCGCTCGGTCTCACGGTCGGCTCGGAGGTGGACGTCATCGCCTTTCTCGCCGCCAGGCATTTCGGGCTGAGGAATTTCGGCGCGCTGTACGGCGCGCTGGTGATGGCACTCTCGCTCGGAACGGCGTTCGGTCCGCTGGCCGCCGGCACGGTGTTCGACCACGCGGGCAGCTACGCGCCTTTCCTGGTGCTGGAGATCGTCCTGATGGCGCTGAGCGCCGCGGCGCTCGTCAGCCTCGGTCCCGCGCCGGAAGCCGTCGAGCCGGCCACGCAGACCGCCTGAGCCCATCGGGCAGGGCATCGACCCGACGGGCGGGCCGGGGCTTCAATCGCGAAAGCCCGCGGGCAGGCGCCGCGCACGGCGGTTCAGCAGCGGCCGCCGGTAGGAGGGATCGTCCCTGCTGCGCGACGGGGCCCCGTTGGCGTGGATGTCCGGCACCTCCGCGAACGGGATCGGCAGGGTCGGCACCGTGCCCGACCATTCGATCGCGTTCGTGCGCAGGGCGATGCGCCACGCGCCGTCGCGCTGCTGCAGCCGGTCGATGTAGCGCCCGCCGGCCAGCCAGTTCGTCCCGTCGCGGTTGCGGCCGACGAACAGGTAATAGGTCTCGGCGTGGGCGACGTCACCGTCGATGTCGCAGCTGTGATTCAGCAGGTTGTGATGCGTCGCCGATTGCCCCTGTTCGTGCAGCGCCGACGCCCAGTCGTAGAGATCCTCCGGGCCGCCGACGAAATCGCCCGCCGCGATGACAGCGTCGGGGTGGAAGGCCGACAGGAAGAGCTCCCTGTCGAAGCGATCCATGCCGCGGCTGAAGCGGACGAGGCAGTCGAGGATGTCCTGGCGCTCGAGCAACTGCTCGAGCCTGGCGCGCGTTTGCGGCGTGGTCATGGCAGGTGGCGACTCCACTCGTGGGGGATGACGGGGTAGAAGGGCGCGGCGAGCAGCGGCCGGATTCCGCTCGCCCGCCAGCGCCGGGTCAGCACCGGGCGGAGCCGCGCGGCGGTGGCGACGGGGTCGTCGTCGAGGAAGCAGTAGCAGATCTGCTGCCCCGCGCCGGCGGAGGAGAGCGCGGTGGGCACGGAACGGGCGGACCACAGGCCGGCGACCCCGGCCACCTCGCCGAGAGGCGCGACGGGCGCAAACCCGTCCTCGAGCAGCAGGAACAGCCCCCGCGCCGGCCACCACGGCAGCACGTCCGCGCCGATCCTGGCCCGCGGCGCCGCGACGCGGCTCTGCACCGCGTAGACGCCGCGCTCGACCGGCGGGAGCACGAAGGGCACGCGACCGGCGCCGCCGAGCGCGCGCGACAGCGCGCCGAAGGCCTCGAGCCCGGCGATGTCGGCGAAGAAGTAGCTCATCACGTGATCGACCGCGTCGAAGCGCGCGTCGCCCGCCGCGCGCGCCGCGCGGCAGGCCGGCGTCGACACCACGCGCAGCGAGGCGCGCACGCCCGCCAGCCGGTGCTGCTCCGGCCGGTGATCGAGCGTGTGCCAGCGCAGGTAGTCGGCATCGGCCCCCTCGGGGTGGCGCGCCGCCATCGACACGAAAAGGGCGGTGATGCCACCGTCGCCGGTCGCGAGGATCGCGGGAAACTCGTCCGAGGGCGCCCCGGCCAGCGCGCCCGGAGCGCCGCCGCGCGCCTCAGCCATTGCCATCGCGCGGCTCTCCCTTCAGCACGAGCTCCGGGTGGCGTGCCTCGATCATGCGGCGCATGCCGTCGCGCCAGTGGACCCGGGTCCGCCCGAGCACTTCGTGCATGCGGCTCACGTCCGGCCACAGCGGCGTGTGCGCCTCGGGCGTGTACTCGAAGATCGGCTCGATGCCGAGCAGTTCGCCCATGTAGGTGCAGTACTCCTCGATGCTCACGGTCTCGCTGCCCGCCCAGTTGACGACCACCGGCGGCGTGGCGGCCACCTCCATGGCGCGGATGCCCAGCGCGACGTAGTCGTCCTCGTAGATCGGGTTGTAGTTGTTCGGCTTGTCGGGATGCAGCCTGATCGGCCTGCGCTGCAGGATCGCCTCGAGCCGGTCGGCCGGCGCACCGCCCAGCGGACCGTAGGTGGAACAGATGCGGATGATCGTGAGCGGGATCCCGAAGTGCGTGGCGATCCAGTTGCACACCGACTCCGCGGCGACCTTCGAGAAGCTGTAGTTGGCGCGCAGCGGCACGCCGGGCGGGTCGGATTCGGTGAGCGGGCGCTGGCCCTGGTAGGCGTAGATCGAACCGGTGGAGCAGAACACGAAGCCCCTGGCCCGGCGGCAGTGGTACAGCAGCTCGCCGGAATTGTGCGCGTTGGTCGTCACGCACTGGCGCCAGCCGTGCAGGCCGGGATCGACGGCGGCGTGGAAGACGTAGCCGAAGTCATCGGGCAGCGCGGAGAGATCGCCGCCGGAGAGGTCGAGCGCCAGCGGGCGGATTCCCGCGCCGGCGAGCCGGTCGCGGTCGGCGGCGCCGCGCAGGCGCGCCGCGCCCCACACCTCGTTGTTCGCGGCCAGCGCGCGGGCGATGGGGAAGGCAATCTTCCCGGTGGCGCCGGTGACGAGAATCTTCTGGCCCTCGAGCACGACGATCTCCTCCGCGTTGCGTTTGCATGCGCGCCGCGAACGCGCGGGGCGGCGTGCAACTATAGGCCAAGGCGAGCGGGCGGCGCGATGGCGGCGTGCATCGCCGCAAGCGCCACGCGGCTTACGGTTTCATGCCGGAATTTTGTTTTCGTGCCGTAGAATTTTTGCGTGCCGGGCCGTTGTCTTTACACGCCCGGTCTTTGGACTTAAGTTCCGGGATCGCCGCGCACGGGGATTTTCAGGAGCTTCATCGATGCCTGACGAACACGGTTTGAACGCACAGAAGATCCGGCCCGACTTCGTCCCGGCCTCGGACTATTCCGACGCGTTCCATCGCCTGGAGATGGAGCGCCTGTGGCCGCGCGTGTGGCAGATCGCCTGCCGCGAGGAAGAGATCCCGAACGTCGGCAGCTACGTGAACTACGAGATCGGCCACGAGTCGATCCTGGTCGTGCGCAGCGCCCCG
>CAYXJM010000230.1:1228-4867 GCA_964465455.1 uncultured Klebsiella sp. | reverse complement strand
ACGGAGACGATCGCGGTGGTGGTCGACATCGGGCCTGCTTGCACGCCGGCGGACAGTGGCCGCAAGATTGCCTTGTTGCACCACAAAACACAAAACAGCGACAGCGGAGTGTGCGATGGACGGTCGGTGGGATGCCATCGTGATCGGTGCCGGGCACAACGGTCTCGCGGCCGCGCGCGTGCTGGCCCAGCGCGGCCGGCGCGTGCTCGTGCTGGAGAAGAACCGCTACGTCGGCGGCATGGCGGGCACGCGGGAGATCTTCCCGGGCTGTCGCAACGAGGTCGGCGCCAGCGCGCTGTTCCCGATCGCCCCCGAAGTGCTGGACTTCCTGCAGTTCGAGCGCCACGGCGTGGAGTTCATCGAGCTGCCCGTGATGGCGATCAACCTTGCCGGCCCCGGGCACAAGCCGATCATGTTCTACCGCTCGGCGCGCCGGCAGCTGTGGCACCTGCTGCGCCACCACGGGCCCGCCGCGCTCACGGGCTTCGCGAAATTCGCGAAGTTCGTCGCCTACCCCGCGAGCGTCATGGACCGCTTCAATCCCGGTTGCACGCCGCGCAGCCTCGACGAGCTGCTGGGCGAGGCTCCGGACGAGGCGCGTCGCGAGCAGTTGCGGCTCGCGTTCACCGGCTCGGCGATGGACGTGATCGACCGCTTCTTCCCGGACCCGCGCAAGCACCACACCTTCCGCTCGCTGCTGGCCTTCGCCGCGATCCAGTCGACCTACAAGGGACCGTACACGCCGGGCTCCGCGCTGTGCCTGGTCTACACCTTCGCGCAGAGCGGCGACAGCGGGCTGATGCGGCGCGTGAAGGGTGGCATGGGTTCGCTCAGCGAGGCGCTGGCGCGCAGCATCGAAGCCGTCGGCGGCACGGTTCGCCTCGGCGCCACGGTCGATCACGTGCTGCTGGAGGACGGACGCGCCACCGGCGTGGTGCTGAAGGGCGGCGAAACGCTCCGCGCGCGCGTCGTGCTGTCGAACCTGGACCGTCCGGCCACCTTCCAGCGCCTGGTCGGGGAGCGTCACCTCGACGATGCCATCGCGCGCAAGGTGGCCGCGGCCGAGCATCGCGGCGCCTGGGTCCACATGCTGTTCCGCCTCGACGGGCTGCCTTCCTATGGCGGCGAGTGGGCGTGGCTCAACGCCGACGTGCACAACCGCTTCGGCGGGGCGATGGTCGCGGGTCCCGAGGAACTGCAGCGCAGCTTCGAGGCCTGCGAAGCCGGCCGGCTGCCCGACCGGATGCCGGTTGCCTTCCAGTTCCCCTCGGTGATGGACCCGAGCCTGGCCCCTGCGGGCCAGCACGTGGCCAGCGCCTACGGCTTCTGCTTCCCCTGCAAGGCGCCAAAGAGCGAGCGCGGCCGGCTGCGCGATGCGGCCGCGAACACGGTGATCGACACCATCTCCGGCTACCTGCCCGACTTCCGCGCCCGCATCCTCGACCAGGCGGTGTTCTCCGCGGACCACTTCGCGAGCATGCACGGCGCCACGGAGGGCGACTTCACCCACGGCCTGATCCACCCGGAGAACATGCTCGGCGCGCGCGCGATGGTGCCGGGCTCCGCGCACCGCACCCCGATCGCGGGACTGTGGATGTGCGGTTCGGCCTGCCACCCGGGGCCGGGCGTCACCTTCCTGCCCGGCTACAACTGCGGGCTCGAGGTCGATCGCGCGCTGGCGCAGCCGGCCCGGCCGGTGGCGCCGCACGTCGCGCCGGTGGCCTGAACGGGCCGGCGCACTCCGCGGGAATCGCGGGCGATCCTTCCCGCACCCGCCAAGTCATACTAGTATGCAAGCTCGGACGGGGTGAGGCGGCTGCGGGCACCCCGGCAGTTCCTGCAGCGGGGAAGACGTGACGGCATGGCGCAGCGTGACAACTGGGACGGCGAATACGACGTGGTGGTGATCGGCTCCGGCGCCGGCGGCCTGACGTCGGCCCTGGTGGCCCACGATCTCGGCCTCGACACGCTGCTGATCGAGAAGAGCGATCTGGTCGGGGGCACCACGGCGGTCAGCGGCGGTGCGGTGTGGGTGCCGGACAACCCGCAGATGCAGGCGCTGGATTGCCCCGACTCCCTCGAGGACGGCCTGCGCTACCTGCGCGAGACCGTGGGCGAGGAGCTCGACGAGGACAAGGCGCGCGCCTACATCGAGACGGGCCGGCAGCTCGTCCGCTACCTGGAGCGGCACTCCCGGGTGCAGTTCGCCGCGGGGCCCTTTCCGGACTACTACTCGGCCCGGCCCGGCGGCAAGCCGCAGTACCGCGCGCTCAACCCGCTGCCCCTGGCGGCCAGCGAGCTCGGCGAGGATGCGCAGCGCATACGCCCGCCGCTCGCGCCGACCAGGGTCGCCGGGGTCAGCTTCACCACCGGCGAGCTGGTCACCATGCTGCGCAAGGAGCCGGGCTGGATCCGCCTGGCGCTCGGCCTGGCCCTCGGGTGGCGGGCCAAGTCCCGCGCGGCGCCGCGGCTCGCGCAGGGCAATGCGCTGGTGGGGCGCTGCCTGCTCAGCCTGAAGGAGCGCGGTGTGCCGCTGTGGCGCGGGACCGCGTTGCGTGAACTGATCGCCGACGACACCGGCGTCATCGGGATCGTTGCCGAACGCGATGACGCGCTGCTGCGCATCCGCGCGCGGCGGGGCGTGATCCTCGCCGCCGGTGGCTTCGGCTCCAACGCGGAGATGCGCCGGCGCTACCTGGCCCGCTGTCCCGACCCCGCGCGCAGCGTCGCGCCCGCGGTGAACCACGGCGATGCCATCGCGGCGGGCATGCGACTGGGAGCGGACACGGCCCTGATGGACGAGGCGTGGTGGATTCCCGTGTACCGCCTGCGCAGGTCCGGCCTGACCTTCGGCATGTTCTTCGAGCGCGCCTTCCCGGGCAGCATCATCGTCGACCGGCACGGCCGGCGCTTCATGAACGAGGCGGCCAACTACGACGCCGCCGGACGGGCCATGGCGGACGCCGCGCTGGCGGAGGGCCTCGACACGCCGGGATTCATGATCTTCGACGCGCGCTATCGCAGCCGCTACATCGCGGGGCCCCTGAAGCCCTCGCCGCCGGTTGCCGACCGGCTGCTGCGCCGCGAAGTCAGGGAGATGCTGTTCAAGGCGCCGACCCTCGACGCCCTCGCGGCGCAGATCGGGGTCGATGCCGCCGCGCTGCGGGACACGGTCGAGCGCTTCAACGCCTTCGCCCGCAGCGGCCGGGACGCCGACTTCCGGCGCGGCGAGGAACCCTACGAGCGGTTCTTCTCGGACCCCCGGGTCGGTCCCAACAGCACCATGGCGCCGCTCACGCGCGCGCCTTTCTACGCGATCGCGATCCACCCGGGCGACATCGGCACGAGGGGCGGGCTGGTCACGGACCGCGACGGCCGCGTCATCGACACGCGCGGGGCGGCGATCCCGGGGCTCTATGCCGTCGGCAGCTCCGCGGCGTCGATGATGGGACGCAGCTACCCGGGGGGCGGCGCGACCATCGGCCCCGCGATGGTCTTCGGCGCGCGCGCTGCGATGCACGTCGCCGGGAAGACGCTGCCGGCAGAGGATTGATTCCCGCTTCGAAAATATGGGGTCAGCGAAAATATGGGGTCAGAGTCATTTTCCCAGAGGAAAATGACTCTGACCCCATATTTTCA
>CAYXJM010000230.1:0-1128 GCA_964465455.1 uncultured Klebsiella sp. | reverse complement strand
GTGGCCGGGTTCTGCGATCCCGCGTTCGCCGACGTCGAGCAGGCGTTTCGCGACAACTTCCGCGCGCGCAACGAACTCGGCGCCGCGCTCTGCGTGCGCGTCGGCGGGCGCGTGGTCGTCGACCTGTGGGGCGGTCATTGCGACGCGCAGCGCCGTGCGCCCTGGCAGCGCGACACGCTGGTGAACATCTACTCGGTGGGCAAGGGCATCGCCTCGATGCTGGTGCTCGCGCTGGTCGAGCGTGGCGAGCTCGCGCTCGATCGCCCGGTCTGCGAGCTCTGGCCCGGGATTGCTGCCGAAGGCAAGGACAAGGTGACGCTGCGCATGCTGCTCGCGCATCGCGCCGGCCTGCCGGGCGTGCGGCGTCCGCTGCCGCCCGATGCGATGTACGACTGGTCGACGATGACGGCGGCGCTGGCAGGGCAGGCCCCGTACTGGGAGCCGGGCACGGCGCACGGCTACCACGTGAACACGCACGGATTCCTGATCGGCGAGCCCGTCGTGCGGCGGCTCGCGATGCCTTTCGGCGCGGCGCTGCGCGAGCGCCTGACGGGCCCGCTCTCCGCGGATTACCACGTCGGCGTTCCGAGCGCGGAGCACGCGCGCGTCGCCGCGATCGTGGAGGCGGACGCGGCGCCCGTGGTCGACGCGGGCTCTGCCGTGCGGGCGCACCTCGCGTCGGGCGATCCGGCGACCGACGAGATGCTGGCCAGCGTGTACTTCAACCCGCTGGGCATCTCCGGCTTCGGCGTCGTGAACCGGCCCGAATGGCGCAGCGCGGCGATTCCGTCGACGAACGCGCACGCCACCGCGCGCGCGGTGGCGCTGCTCTACGACGCGTTCATGCACCGCGACGCGGCGGCCGGCGGCATCGTGGGGCCGGGCTTGCGCGCGGAGGCGTGCAGCATCCAGTCGGACGGGCCGGACCGCGTGCTCGGCAAGCACTCGCGCTTCGGACTCGGCTTCCAGCTGTCGCGCCCGGGCCGGCGCATCGGCGGCAGCGACTGCAGCTACGGGCACTTCGGCTACGGCGGCAGCCTGGGTTTTGCCGATCCCGCGAGCGGCGTCGCCTTCGCCTACGTGACCAACCGGCCCGGCAAGCGCTTCGAGAGCGAGCGCACCGATGCG
>CAYXJM010000229.1:0-4894 GCA_964465455.1 uncultured Klebsiella sp. | reverse complement strand
AGCTCGAGTCGGCGATCGCGCGCTCGGGCCGCACCGGGGCGCGCCACGCGCTGCTTTTCATCGACCTCGACGAGTTCAAGTCGGTGAACGACAACCTCGGCCACGACGCGGGCGACCAGCTGCTGATCGAGGTCGGACGCCGCATCTGCGGCTGCGTGCGCGCCTCGGACACCGTGGCGCGCCTGAGCGGCGACGAGTTCACGGCCATCCTGTACGACATCGTCGCGCAGGAGTCGATATCGCGCGTGGCCGAGGCCATCGTCGAGGCCATGGGGCGCGCATTCCGGATCGGCGAGCACGAGGTGTTCTGCGGCGCCAGCGTCGGCGTGGCGGTCTACCCCGACGACGCGGGCAGCGCCGACGCGCTGGTGATCAAGGCCGACCAGGCGATGTACGCGGTCAAGCGCTCGGGGCGCAACGGCTGGTTCTTCTACACGCGCGAGATGCAGGAGAAGTCCGAGCGCCGCCATCGCCTCTACAACGAGCTGGTGGCCGCGCTCGACAACGGGCGCATCGCGGCGCACCTGCAGCCCATCGTCAGCGTGCAGACCGGCCGGATCGTCAGCTGCGAGGCGCTGGCGCGCTGGCAGCGCGAGGACGGCTCCTGGGTGTCGCCGGGCGAGTTCGTGCCGGTCGCCGAGGAGTCGGGGCTGATCAACCGCGTGGACTTCGTCGTGATGCAGACGGCGATCGACGCCGTGCGCGACATCAACGAGCGCCTCGGCACCGGCATCGGCCTGTCGGTGAACGTCTCGCCGCGGATCTTCTCGTCGCAGAACCAGCAGATGCAGCGCTGGATGGACACCGTGAAGGCCGCGGGACGCGACCTCAGGCTGTCGGTCGAGATCACCGAGCGACTGCTGTTCGCCGATCCGGCCGAGGCGCACAAGGCGCTGAACGAGCTGGCGGCCAGCGGCATAGGCATCTCGATCGACGACTTCGGCACCGGCAACGCCTCGCTGATACACCTGACGCGGTTCCCGGTCGGCATCATCAAGATCGACCGCTCGTTCACGCGCGCGATCGGTTTCGGGCGCGCCGAGGAGGCACTGATCGAAACCATCCTCGTGATGGCCGGGCGGCTCGACCTGCGCGTCGTGGCCGAGGGCGTCGAGACCGCGGAGCAGTACGAATACCTGCGCGCGCGCAACTGCGACTTCGTGCAGGGCTATTTCGTCGGCCGCCCGGTGAACGCCGCGGGCTTCCTGGAACTGGCGCGCGACGCCGGGGCGGCGTCGCACGCCGGCTGATCCACCGACAGCAACGACACGCGGAGGAAAGCCGTGCAACTGCAACTCGCCTTCGAGCTCCGCTCGCCGGACTGCGGCGCGCCGCATCGCGAGCTCTACGCCGCGATGCTGGACATCTGCGCCTGGGCCGACGAGACCGGCTTCGAGGTGGTCAACTTCGGCGAGCACCACGGCGCCGACAGCGGCTACAACCCCTCGCCGCTGATCGCCTGCGCGGCCGTGGCGGGGCGCACGCGGCGCATCCGCATGCGCCCCAACGTGCTGCTGGCCCCGCTCTACGACCCGGTGAAGCTGGCGGAGGACTGCGCGGTGCTCGCGCTGATCGCGCCGGAGCGCTTCAGCCTCGCGATCGGCGGCGGTTACCGCCCGAGCGAGTTCGCGATGTTCGGCCGCGATCTAGAGCAGCGCTGGGCGGCGGTCGGCGAGACCGTGGAATTCCTCCGCCGCGCGTGGACCGGCGAGGCCTTCGAGTTCCGCGGCCGCCGCGTGCGCGTGCGGCCGGTGCCGGACCCGGCACCGCCGATACTGCTCGGCGGCAGCTCGGCGGCGGCGGCGCGCCGCGCCGCGCGCATCGCCGACGGCTGGCTGCCGCCGCTCGACCCGCGGCTGTGGGCGCCGTACCGCGAGGAGTGCATCGCGCTCGGCAAGCCCGACCCCGGCGCGTTTCCCGCCTACGGGCCGACCTTCCTGTGGGTCGCCGAGGATGCCGAGGCCGCCTGGCGGATGCTGGAGCCGCACGTGCTGTCGCAGATCGAGGAATACGGCGCCTTCACGCGCGAGGGCTTCGGCGCGGAGAAGGGACCGTACAAGGGGCGCACCGATCCGGCCGCGCTGCGCACGAACCGCGCCTACCAGGTCCTGTCGCCGCAACAGGTGGTGGCGCTGGCCGGCTCGCTGGGCGCCGACGGCGTGCTGCTGCTGAACCCGCTGCTCGGCGGCATCGCGCCCGCCGCGGCGTGGAAGATGCTGAAGCTCTTCGAGCGCGAGGTGCTGCCAGCGCTCGCCGCGTGCGGCCGCGGCGGCGATCCGCGGTAGACTGGCCTCCTGCCGGATCTCACGGAGCACTGCCTCGATGCCACCTTCCTCCGCCACCCGGGCCCGCCCGGAAGGGCTGCGCCATGCGCGCGCCCGGACGCGGCTGCCGCCCGTCCTCGTGCTGTGCCTGCTCCTCGCCGGCTGCCTCGCGCCGGCGCTGCTGGTGCCCTCGTCGGGCCAGCTGATGTGGGCGCTGCTGAAGCCGCTGGTCGGCTTCGATCCGAACCAGGTGAACCTGTTCGAGCAGCCCATCGTCAGGAACCGCATGGTGGCACTGCTCGGCCCGAACTACGACGCCACGATGCAGCTGCTCCACACCGCGAACGAGCTGCGCAGGGAGGGTCCGCTGTTCTACGTGGTCTCGCGCTACACGCCGGTGCCGGAGATCGCGCAGAAGGCGGGCCTGGTGTGGAACGCGGACACGAACCAGATGGCCGTGGCGCTGATGAAGGGCGACGTGACCGAGGTGTTCGCCGAGAAGGTCGAGGCGATGGCGGAGCAGCGCGTCGCGCGGGCCGAGGACGCTGCGCGCGAGCGCGTGGAGCAGGCGCAGCAGGCGGCGCGCGACGAGGTCGACGCCGGCGTGCAGGGCGCGCTCGCGGGCGTGGTCCCGGTGTGGCCCGCGGAAATGTCCTGGGTGAATCCGCGCGAGTCGATCGAACAGGCGGTGGAGCAGCGCGTGCAGCAGGCCCGGGATCAGGCGGTGCAGTCCACGGTCGGCCAGGCGGCCGACGGCGCCGCGCGGGCGCTGCAGCAGGCCGGGCCCGCGGCGGCGCCGCGGGCCGACGACGCGGCGCCGGGCGACCCGGCCGAGGCGGAAGACTACGAGGCGCCGGCGGGGGAGCTCATCGACGAGGAAGAGGCGGACGAGCCGGTCGAGGCGCCGCCCGACGAGCCCCGGCCCTGAGTCCGCGGCTGCTGCGCCGGCGGCGGCTCGGGCGGCATGCGTTCGTTCCACGGCGCGGCCTGCTCCAGCTGCGCTGCGAGACGGAACAGCGTCGCCTCGTCGCCGAAGCGTGCCACGCACTGCACCCCGATCGGCAGTCCCGCGGCGTTCACGTGCAGCGGCACGCTCATCGCCGGCTGCCCGGTCATGTTGAACAGCATCGTGTTCGCGGTGCGCTCGAGCGCGTCGGCGGCGAAGTGCGCGAGCGCGCGACGCATGGCGGCGCGCGGCATCACCCCGGAGAACGCGCGGATTGCCCACTGCAGCCCGGGCGCGAGCTCCCACTCGCCGAGCGGCGGCGGCGGAAAGGCCAGCGTGGCGTCCACGAACACGTCGTGCGCGGCGAAGAAGGGCGCCAGCGTGCGCGCCGCGGCGTGGAACTTCAGCCGCGCGAACTCGAGCTCCGCGGCCGGCAGCGCCTCGCCGAGGGCGGCGAGGAACTGCGTCGCAGGCTCCAGTTCGCTGCCGCGCACGCGGCGACCGCGCAGTTCGCCGACCTGGCGCAGCGCACCCGCGGTGCTCGCCGCCACGACGACGAGATAGGCGTTGACCAGTTGCTCGCGCTCGATCGGCGGATGCGCCTCCGTGACGTCGTGGCCCAGGCTTTCGAGCAGTGCCGCGGCGGACTCTGTCGCCGCGACGCAATCGGGGTGCGTGTCGCGCCCGAACAGCGAGCGCGTGGAGAAGGCGATGCGCAGACGCCCCGGATCGCGCCGCACTTCCTCGGCGTAGGGGCGAAGCGGCGCCGGCGCCGTGTAGGGCGCGCCGGGATCGTCGCCCAGCGTGGCGTCGAGCAGCGCGGCGCTGTCGCGCACGGTGCGCGTGAGCGCGTGGCGCTGCACGAAACCGCTCCACACCTCCGATTCGTCGGGCCCCATCGGGGTGCGACCGCGCGTGGGCTTCAGCCCGAACAGGCCGCAGGCCGAGGCGGGGATGCGGATCGAGCCGCCGCCGTCGCCGCCGTGCGCCATCGGCACGATGCGCGCGGCCACCGCCGCGGCCGAACCGCCCGAGGAGCCGCCGGTGGAATACGCCGGGTTCCACGGGTTGCGCGCCGGGCCGCGCAGCACGCTCTCGGTGGTGCCGACCAGGCCGAGCTCCGGCGTGTTGGTCTTGCCGAAGATCACCAGTCCCGCCTCGCGGTAGCGGCGGAACAGCTCGCTGTCGCGCGGCGGCACGTAGCCGAGCAGCGCGCGGCTGGAGGCGGTGAACTCCGCGCCGGCCAGGAAACCGTCGAGGTCCTTGACGAGGAAGGGCACGCCGCCGAACGGGCCCGCGGGCGTCGCGGCGGCGTCGCGCCGCGCGCGCTCCGCCAGCTCGATCACCACGGCATTGATGGCCGGGTTCCAGCGTTCGAGGCGCGCCAGCGCGAGCTCGAGCAGTTCCGCCGCGCTTGCGTCGCCGCGGCGCACGAGCTCCGCGAGCGCGGTGGCGTCGAGCCCTGTGTATTCATCCTCGCGCATGGTTATCCCGTGGGTCCAGCTTCAGCCGGACATCGATTTGCCGGTTGCCGGATGTCCGGCTGAAGCCGGACCCACGGCAGCCGGACCCACGAGCTGCGCGGCCTGGAACAGCGCCGGCGCGCCGAAGGTGAGCCAGAGCCCGGCGACGGCGTTGTTGGCATACACGATCACGAACCACGCGAGCTCGCGCTGTTCCGGGA
>CAYXJM010000228.1:0-4896 GCA_964465455.1 uncultured Klebsiella sp. | reverse complement strand
CACAGCGTGCGGATCATCGCCACGCCGGAGCTCAGTTCGCTGCGCATGCCGCGCGAGCGGACCTGCTCGTGCCAGTATTCGATGCCGTCGACCACGGCGCCGGCCCCGAACACGAGGCCGCAGCCGAGCGAGGCGCCGCCGGCGGCGCTCACCCCGATCACCGGGCGTTGCACGATCGCCGCGCGCGCGTCACCGGCGTGCAGCCAGCCGAGAAGCTTGAGGATCGCCGCGCCGAGACTTCCGCGGATGCCCACGTCACCGACCGTGACGTTCGTGGTGCCGCCGGGCAGCGCGCACAGCAGCGGCGGCGAGGCGAAGGGCGAAGCGTGCACCAGCGCGGTGAGCACGTGCGCCACGCTGCCGTCACCGCCGTTGATGCCGACGACATCGACCCCCTGGTCGGCGAACGCCGCCAGGGCGCGCGGGATCGAGTCGCTGTCCTCGGTGACGATGTGGCGCACGCGGCCCGAGCTCTCCAGCAGCCGGCGCACCTCGGCAAGCTGGCGCCGGTTGCGGCCGCTGTACGGGTTGGTGATCACGCCAAGGCGCACGGCACCGCCCGGTGCGGTCGGGAGTCCGCGGGCTGTGGCAGGCGTCGTTGCGTGCATGATGGCTGCGAGTATAGCCGCGCCGCGCGCGGCCAACGGGTCTAGCCGGCGCAGCCGGGCACGATCTCGGCTCGCGCCAGGTCGGCCTGTACCGTGCCCACCTGCAGCCAGGTGCCCTGTATGCGCAGCGGCAGTCCGGTCTCGGTATCGATGAATATGGCGAGGTCCCCCGTCAATTCCAGCAGGCTGAAGGGTTCCTTCTCGTCGGCGCTGCCGAGCAGTCGCGGCATCACGGAGACGCGCTGTGCCCTGCGGATCTCGCGCACGCGCCGCTGATGTCCGTCGGCGATCAGGCGGAAACTCACGTCGATGCCATCGACCGGCGCGGTGGCGAGCCGCACGTGAAAGAGCTGGGTGTCGGTGAACACCCGGTGGTCGGACATCTTGCGGCGCGCGCGCACCAGCTCGGAGGCGCGCGCCACCATCATGACCGGTGTCAGCACGGCGTCCGCGTCCGCGTCCGCAGGGTAGGGAATCAGCGTGGCACTGCGCGTCACCCACTCTCCCGCGCCAGGTGCCTGCCCCGAGGGCTCCAGGCGCTCGCGCCACACCCCGTCGGTGAGAAAGCGGTGGGTCTTGAGGCGGCTGTTCTTTCCCTGGCTGAGGCGCCGGCTCTGCAGCACGCCGAGGGTCTGCGGGTCGTACCAGGTATCGAGCTCGCCGGTGTTGCTGAGCGCCTCGAAGCTTGCGTGAATCCTGGCGACCATGGATCCGCCGGGCTGCAGCGCTTCGCCTTGCGGCGGCGCGGAGAGGCCAGCCTGCGCCGCAGGCACGGGTGCCTCGTAGCGCAGCGTCGACGAGGCGCCAACCCAGCCGTTGCTGGCCGAGAAGCGCAGTTCGCGCCAGCATTGCGGGCCGGCAGCAAGCGCCGGAGCCGCAGCCAGTACGAGCAGCAGGCCGGCGATGCGCCGGCGTGCCGATGGCGGTGGTCGTTGTGCCGATGGCGGGCTGTGCCTCGAAGTCATGGCCGCTATTGAAGCCGATCAGCGGACGATTGCACGGTAATTTTCCGGCTTGCGGCGCGGGCTCCTGCCCTGGCGGCACATTCAGCGCGCTTGCTGCGGGGCGGTGCGTGCCGGCGACCAGTCCCACTCGTCGAGCAGCCCGTGCAGGAAGAGGTGCACGCCGTTGCGGATGTGGCGGTCGATCTCGGGCTGACCGAAACCGATACCCCAGGCGGCCATGGTGGCCGGTCCGCCGACGACGAGAAACAGGAAGGAAAACGCCGCGGCTTCGGCATCGCGCGGCGTGAAGGGACTGCGGGGAATCCGGCGATGGAGGAGTTCGGCCAGGAACGCGACGGTGCGCTTCGTTCCCTGCTCGTTCGTGTAGACGCCGATTTCCGGCATGCGCGGGGACTCGGCGTTGGTGATCCGCAGCAGCCTGAGGCCGGCCGGGCTGAGGATGTTGTCGACGAGAATCCGCGCGATGGCGTGCAGGCTTGCCTCGAGGTCCGCGGTTTCCGCCGCCTTCAGGCGCGCGACCGGAACGGCCCAGTCGTCGATGGCACGCTGGAGGGCCGCCTTGAAGAGCGTGGTCTTGTCGCCGTAGCGCGCGTAGACGGTGCGCTTGGCCATGCCGACGGCCGTCGTGATCGCCTCGATCGTCGTGCGCTCGAAGCCGTTCGCGACGAAGAGTTCGAGCGCCTTGTCCAGCAGCTGGGCGTCGCGTTCCGCTGCCTCCTGGAGCGTAGGTCTTCCCGGCCCGCGGCGTCGGCTGCTCATTTCCCGAGCTTCGGCATGATCCGGTCGGCAAAGCGCTTCATCTGGTCGTACACGAGCTCGTAGGGCATGCCGCCGAAGCTGAAGTTCGCGACGATCTCGTAGTCGCCGACGAGCGCGGTGCGGGCAAGGTGCTGTTCCCACAGCTCCTCCGGTGTACCGATCAGGTTGGCGCCGATGTAGTCCTTGTAGGCCTTGTGGTGGCCGCCGGCTGCTTCCGCCATTTCGCCGAGCGTCACGTAAGTCCCGTAGGAAGGCAGCGACCTGAAGTGCTCGCCGCCGAACTCGTAATGCGTCGCGACCTGGTGGAAGAGCTTGCTGAAGTACCGGTCGGTGTACTCGACGACCTTGCGCCGGTCGTCGAAGCACACGACGAAGTCGCAGATGATGAAGGGGGGCGCCTCGCGACCCTGCGTGCGCCGGAAGACGTCGCGATAGCCCTCGATCTCCGGCAGCGCGCGGGCCCAGTCCCCTTGCGAGAAACGCAGCGCCTTCAGGCCGTAGCGGGCCGCAATGTCCACCGAGGAGGGCGACATGCTGACCATTACCGTGCGGTCGCGGAAGGACTTGAACGGCCCCGGACGGATCTCGCTGCGCGGAATGCGGTACCACTTGCCCTCGGCCTCGACGACGCCGGTCTCGAGCCCCTGCATGATGATCAGGGCGGCCTCGTCGAACATCTCGCGCGAATCGGCCAGTTCGACCCCGAAAGACCTGAACTCACGCCGCGCGGCGCCGCGGCCCATGCCCAGCATCGCGCGGCCCTCGCTCAGGATGTCGAGCATGACGGTTTTCTCGACCACGCGCAGCGGATCGTTCCACGGCAGGATCACGGCCCCGGGCATGAGCCCGAGCGTGCTGGTCCTCGCGGCGATGTAGGTGAGCAGTTGCAGCGGGTCGGGGCACGCGGCGTAGTCCGTGAAGTGGTGTTCCACCGGGGCGACGAAGTCGAAGCCCATCGCTTCCGCCTCGATGGCGAGCTGCGTTTCCTTCCTGAAGAATTCCGCGTCGGGAATGCCATGGAGATTCTGGAACCCGAGTTGTAGCCCGACCTGCATGAACTTTTCCCCCTTTCCGCGCCGCCAAATCTATAATGTCACCTCGAGCGTTGCAATATTGGCGATGCCGACGCCAGGAGCGCTGCGTGCTCCGAGGCGCTGGCGCCGGTCGCCGGCGGACGCGAAGCCTAACCAGCAGGGAGAACGCCGCATGGCAAGCACAGAATCCACGCGTGTGGCGGTCGTGGCCGGCGGCGGGTCCGGCATTGGCCGGGGTTGCGCAATGAGGCTGGCGCGAACAGGCTACCGGACGATCCTGCTCGGCCGGACACGCGAAAAGCTCGAGCGAACGGCCGCGGAAATACGCGCGGCCGGTGGCGAGGCCGAGATCTTCGTCGCGGACGTGCGTGACTGGGACCGTCTCGCCGAGCTCGGTACGTCACTGGCGGCCAAGGGAGTCGACCTGCTGGTCAACTCCGCGGGAGGGCAGAAGCCCAGGCCCTCCGCCGAACTGTCCCGCGAGGAGTGGCAGGCGGTGGTCGACACCAACCTGTCCGGCAGCTTCTTCCTGTTCCGCAACCTGCACGACGCGCTGGCGAGGCGACGGGGCTCGGTGGTGACCATTGTCGCCAACATGTGGCAGATGCCGGCGCCCGAACTGGCGCACTCGGCAGCCGCCCGCGCCGGCGTGGTCAACCTCACGCGCACCCTCGCGAAGGAATGGGCGCGCGAAGGCATCCGCTGCAACGCGGTGGCGCCGGGACTCACGGATTCCGGTGCACTGTCGCCGCGCTTCGCCGCGATGGTGGACAGGGTGCCGCTGGGTCGCATCGGAACGGTCGACGACGTCGTCGATGCGGTCATGTTCTTCGCCGGCGCGAGCTACGTCACCGGCGAGGTGTTGTCCGTCGACGGCGGCATCCGCTTCGCGACCTGAGCCCGGTGCTGCTCTGCACACGTCGTGACCCTTTTACGAAGGGCTTGCGGTAAATGGCAGACAGTATCCGCGCGACACGTTTCGGCCGCCGATGCACTGTTGCGAATCCGACAACGACAGCTATCGCCAGCGAGCGTAATGGAGTGAGTTGGAGGCGCGGGGGCAGTGGCAGGGCCACGCTTGCCTGACCGTGAAAGTCGCTTGGTTGTCGCACCACGGAATGGAAGACACCCGCTTGCTTTGCGAAGTCGCTTGTCCGGTTACACAGGAGTCGGACAACCGCCCGATCTCGAGAAACAAAAAAGGGGTCAGCTTCCGCCAACCCCCTGAATGTCCACATGAAAGTGGCTCCGCCTGTTGGGCTCGAACCAACGACCCGCTGATTAACAGTCAGTTTAAAGGGCATATCACGGCGAAACACGCCGCCACAAATTGAACACCTGAAATTGAAGAATCGCCGGGAAATACCCTGTTTCTAGGCGTTTTCGTTGATACACAAATAAACACGGCGTAACATGGCGTAACGGAACAAAAGTTACCCCGGAGGTTACCCCAGTGGACCCGCTGACTAAAAAGGCAGACCCGCTGACATTCTCGACCGCCGCCGGCGTGGCGAAGATCAGGCGCCCCGA
>CAYXJM010000227.1:0-4901 GCA_964465455.1 uncultured Klebsiella sp. | reverse complement strand
CCGAGCTCGGGCTCGTCGTCGCTGTGCCAGGACATGCCGTCGGCGCCGTCGCGGTACAGGTTCAGCAGCACGCTGTTGAACGCCGTGCCGGTCAGCGCCTCGATGCGCGCGCGGATCGCGGCGAGCGCGGGCGTGAAGGGCTGCGCCGCGAGACCGAGCCCCGAATAGCGGTAGCTGCAGCCCGGCTCGGCGTACCAGGCGCTCAGGCGCGGCGCGGCGACGCGCCGGCCGAACAGCGTGAGCCAGTGCTGCTCCCAGCGGACTTCCCCCATCAGGGCGGCGAACCACGCCGGCGCCTCGCCGGCAAAGACATCGGGCCACAGCGCCAGCGCGCCGTCGCCGGGCGCGATGCGCTCGCAGCGGCCGGTGTCCATCAGTAGACGGCCGGTTCGATCTCGAGATCGATGCCGAAGCGCGCGTGTACCGCCGCGGCGATGCGCGCGGCCAGCTGCAGCACCTGCGCAGCAGTGGCGCCGCCCTCGTTGACCAGCACCAGCGCCTGGCGCTCGTGCACGCGCGCCGCCCCCTCGCGCAGGCCCTTGCCGCCGGCCTGTTCGACCAGCCACGCCGCCGCGAGCTTCACGGCATCGCCGGCCTCCCAGTGCACCACGCCCGGATGCGCGGCGCGCAGGCGCTCGAAGCGCGCGCGATCGACGACCGGGTTCTTGAAGAAGCTGCCGACGTTGGGCAGCAGCGCGGGATCGGGCAGCCGCTCGCGGCGGATGCGCATCACCGCCTCCAGCACGTCGCCGGGCGAGGGATCGGCGACCGCCTGCAGCGCCGCGCGCAGCGCCGGGTAATCGCGCCGGAGGCGGGGCTCGCGCGGCAGTCGCAGCGTGACGCCGGTGATCACCACGCGCTCGGCGAGCTCGTCCTTGAACACGCTGTGGCGGTATCCGAAGCGGCAGTCCTCGCGCGAGAGCCGCAGCTCCTCGCCGCTCGCGCGGTCCACGGCGTCGACCGCTTCGACGAACTCCCGCGCCTCGACGCCGTAGGCGCCGATGTTCTGGATCGGCGCCGCGCCGACGGTGCCGGGAATCAGCGCGAGGTTCTCCAGCCCGTGCCAGCCGCGGCGGTGGCAGTCCAGCACGAAGCCGTGCCATTCGACGCCGGCCGCGACCCGGACCCGCACGTGTTCGGCCGTGTCCTCGAGCACCTCCTGGCCGGCGAGCCGCATGCGCAGCACGCAGCCGTCGATGCGCTCGCGCAGCACCACGTTGCTGCCGCCGCCGAGCACGCGGATCGCGAGGCGGCGCGCGCGCGCGAATTCGAGCGCCTCGCCGAGCGCGTCGTGGCTGTCGACGGTCGCGCACCATTCGGCGCGCGCGGGCAGGCGCAGCGTATTGCAGTGCCCGAGCGGGAAGTCGGCCTCGATGCGCATCGCTCAGAGACGCGTGAGGCGCAGGTGCGCGAGCAGCCCGTCGGCAGCCTCCTCGATCAGGTCGAGCACCTCCTCGAAGCCCTGCTCGCCGCCGTAGTAGGGATCCGGCACCTCCAGCCCGCGCGAACCGCTGCCGTAGCGCAGGAACAGGTCGAGTTCGCCCGCGTGCCCGCGCGGACGCATGCGCTCGAGCTCCGCGAGGTTGTCGCGGTCCATCGCCAGGATGAAGTCGAAGCGCCGGAAATCGTCGGCTGCGACCTGCCGCGCGCGCAGCGGCGAGAGGTCGTAGCCGCGGCGCGCGGCGTGGCGCTGCGACCGCAGGTCGGGCGGCTCGCCGACGTGCCAGCCCCCGGTGCCGGCGGAATCCACCAGCAGCCGCGACTGCAGCCCAAGCGCCTCGACCTTGCGCCCGAACACCGCATCGGCGGTGGGCGAACGGCAGATGTTGCCGAGGCAGACGAAGAGCACCGAAACGCGTTGCTTGTCCCGCATCGAAAACCGGCTCCCGTGGATGGAGGCGGCGCCGCGCGCCCGGACGGGCCGCGCGGCATGCCGTGGCGTGAAGGTGCGCAGTGTAGCCGATCGCCGACGGGGACTTCGACGGCCGCCGCGCGCTCGCGCGCTGCCGCGGAGCCGCCGTCGGGTCAGGCCTGCAGCGCCGGCATCACGCGTTCCACGCCCGCGAGCGGCACGCGCGGGCCGGCGGGCGACAGGGCGCTGTAGGCGGCGAGCGCCTCCGCGGGCAGCCGGCCGACGAGCTGCGCGAGGTCGCCGAAGCGCACGCCCTGGCGTACGAGGAACGCGATGAAGGTGTGCCGCAGGGCATCGGGCGTGACCAGGCTCGCATGGCCGATGCCGGCATCGTGGGCGGCGCAGAGGATCGCCGCCTGCAATTCCGCCATGGCGAGCGGGCGGCCCTGGCCGTCGACCAGGAGCTGGCGGCCGGGGCAGGCCTCGCGCGCGGCGAGCGCGGCGAGGAGCGGTTCGCCGAGCGGGAGCTCGCGCGCCGAGTCGCCGCGGATCGCGATCACCGCGCGCTCCGGGTCCACGTCGTCCCAGCCGAGCGCCAGCGCCTCCGCGGGACTCGCGCCGCTCAGGATCAGCATCATCGCCAGGCGCGCCTCCGGGGCCGCGGCGTGCAGCAGCTCCGCTACCTCCCCGGACGCGAGCTCGACCGGCAGCACGCACCCGGCGGGCAGCAGCTGCGTGTCGGCCGATTCGAGGACACGGCCGGAGACGCCGGCCAGCGCGGGCAGGGGCGCTGCGCCGGACAGCGCGGGCGCCGGCGCCGCACCCGGCAGCGGAGCGTGCGGCTGCGCGATCAGCACCGCGGGCTGCGGCTCGGGGCGGTTGAAGAGCTCGACGAACCACATCGCGAGCAACGCCAGCACGAAGGACCCCGCGACCGCGATGCCGGCGTCACGCGCATAGAGCGGACGCCACGGCGAGAGCGGCGTGGTCGCGGCCTCCAGCACCTGCACCGCGGGCATGCGCTCGCGCTCGCTGGCCTCCAGCCGCACCTTGCGCTGCGTCGCCGCGCGGTAGAGCGTCTGCAGCTCCGTCAGCTCGTCCTGCAGCGCCTTGTACTCGTTGAAGCGCGCGGTGAACTCCTGCACCGCGGCGCGATCCGCGGCCTCCTGCTGGCGTATCCGCGCGGCCATCTCGCGGGCGCTGGCCAGCTCCTCCTTCGCCTCGGCGAGCGCGGCCTGCGAATTCAGTCCGCGCTGCGTCGCGATCTGCCGTTCCAGCTCCGCGAGGCGCACGCGCCTCGCCTTGATGTCGGGATCGAGCGCCATGTAGTCGGGGGTGTAGTTGCGTTCCAGCTCGCCCAGTTCCTCGCGGATCAGCGAGGCGCGCTGCTCGAGGTTGGCGAGCGTCGGGTCGTCGCGCGAGCGCGTCACCGCGTTGCCGGCCGCGATCGCCTCGTTGACGGAGCGCAGGCGACCCTCGGCGGCGGCGACGCGCTCGCTGGCGGTGTTCAGGGACTCCGCGACACCGCGCACGCGCGCGAGCACCTGGTTCTCCTCGCGCTCCAGCGACACGATGTCGTGCGCGACCCGGAACGTCTCGACCTGTTCGTTCTTCTCGGCAACCCGGCGCTCGAGCTTCGCAATCTCGTCGTCCGCGCCCGCCAGCACCGTGGCGACGGACTCGCGGGTGGTCGCGGCGAGGTGCTCGCGATAGGCGTCGACCGCCGTGTTCAGCAGCGGCGCGAGCAGCCCGGCCTCCGCCCCCGTCGCGCTCAATTCCACCACCGCGGTGCCGCTCACGGGGTTCGCCTGGATCATCGCCTGCATCGCGGCGACCGGGTCAGCGCCGAGGGAGGACAGATCGTGGCCGTCGCGTGCGAGGCGCGCGGCGGTCTGCTCCAGCACCGGCCGGCTGCCGAGCACCTGCACCTCGGTCAGGAAGGGCTTGTCGCTCTCGGCGGCCGGCGCCCCCGACTGCCCGGACACCGTCTCGATCGGCCGCGGCGCGGTCGCGCCGGGCGTGATCTGCAGCAGCGCCACGGCGCGGTACACCGGAGGACGCAGGAAGGTGATGGCAAGCCCGAGGATGCAGGCCGCCGCGAACACGCCGGTGAAGACCAGCAGCCGCCGGCGGTTGGCCAGTCGCGTCTCCGATACCCAGTCGCGCCGGAAGTCCATGCCGGCATGGTGGCGCTGCAAGAAACCGTGTGCCCGTGCCATCGCGCGTTCTCCTCGCTGGCCGGCCGCCGGGATGCGGTGCGGCGGACCCGGGTGTGTACCATGATCGCCCGCGCGATTCCTGACAATAGTCGGCGGCGCGGCGGCCGTGCCGCCTCGGGCCTCAGCCCCCGGCGCGCAGCAGCGCGTCGACGCGCGCGAGGTCCGCCGGCGTGTCGACGCCGCCGGGAATCGGGGCGCAGGCCACGGCGACGTGGATGCCGACCCCGTGCTCCAGCGCGCGCAGCTGCTCGAGCGATTCCAGCGTCTCCAGGGCGCCGACCGGCCAGCCCACGAAACGGTTCAGGAAGTCCACGCGATAGGCGTAGATGCCAATGTGGCGATACGCGCGCAGACCGGGTGGAAGCTGCTCGCGCGAGCGCGCGAACGCATCGCGCGGCCACGGGATCGGCGCGCGGCTGAAGTAGAGCGCGCTGCCGTCGTCGGCGCGCACCACCTTGACCACGTTGGGATCCATGAAGTGCCCGATCGCGGTGATCTCCTCGCAGAGCGTCGCGATGCCGTGCGCGCGGTTCGCGGCGAGGTTCGCCGCGACCTGGTCGATGACCGCGGGCGGAATCAGCGGCTCGTCGCCCTGGACGTTCACCACGATCTCGTCGCCGCCGAGCCCCAGCGCGGCAACGGCTTCCTGCAGCCGGTCGGTGCCCGACTGGTGGTGCGTGCCGGTGAGGCAGGCCTCGGCGCCGAAGCCGCGCGCGGCGTCGAGGATGCGCTCGTCGTCGGTGGCGATCACGACGCGCGCCGCGCTGCTCCGGCACGCGCGCTCCCAGACGTGGCGGATCATCGGCCGCCCGGCGATGTCGAGCAGCGGC
>CAYXJM010000226.1:0-4921 GCA_964465455.1 uncultured Klebsiella sp. | reverse complement strand
CTGGTGGATCTTGTAGAAGCGTTCGGTGCGGTCCATCGAGCCGATCCTCATTCCTGCGCCGCGGCAGTCGGGCAACGGCCTGAACCGGCGGGGTACAAGCATTCTAGACCCTCTGCCACCAGCGCCCGTCGCGACGTGGGTCCGCGTGGGTCCGCGTAGGTCCGGCTTCAGCCGGACAATTGTCCGGATAAATCCGGACCCACGGGACCGGCGTAGGTCCGGCTTCAGCCGGACAATTGTCCGGATAAATCCGGACCCACGATTTCCGGATAAACCCGGACCCACGGGGAGCGCGCCCGGCATTTTCGAGCACAATGGCGACCATCGAAATGGATGGCGAACCGACTCCATGCGTTACACCAACCGTGACGGCATCCAGCGCATCGCCGGTGTCGGCGAGCTGCTGCGCTGGCAGCTCGGCCTGCACGAGGAAAAGCGCCCGCGCACGCCCGCCACCGGCGTGCCGGTGCCCTTCATTGCGAACGATGGCGCCCGGCTGCGGCACGCGACGCAAGACGCGCTGACCTGGATCGGCCACGCCTCGTTCCTGCTGCAGCTCGGCGGCGGCAGCGTGCTGGTCGACCCGGTGCTGTCGTCGTCGCTCGGCGGCATGGTGCCGCGCAACGTGCCGCCGGGGCTCGACTGGAACGCGTTGCCGCGGCGCATCGACGCGGTGCTGGTCACGCACAACCACCGCGACCACATGGACGCGCCGACGCTGAAGCGCCTCGGCCCCGATCCGGTTTACCTGGTGCCGGAAGGACTGGGCGGCTGGTTCCGCCGCGCCGGCCTGAAGCGCGTCGTGGAGATGCGGTGGTGGCAGACGGAGCGCATCGCCGGGCTCGACATCGGCTTCGTGCCGGCGCAGCACTGGAGCCGGCGCGGCATCGGCGACACCAACGCCAGCTGGTGGGGCGGCTTCGTCGTCGAGCGCGGCGGCATCCGCGTCTACCACTCGGGCGACACCGCGTGGTTCGAGGGCTTCGCCGAGATCGGCGAGCGCTGCGGCGAGATCCACGCCGCGATGCTGCCGATCGGCGCCTACGCGCCGCGCTGGTTCATGCGCCACCAGCACATGAACCCCGAGGACGCGGTGAAGGCGTTCTCGGCGCTGGCCGCCGCGCGCTTCGTCGCGATGCACTGGGGCACCTTCAAGCTCACCGACGAGGACCTGCGCGAGCCGCCGCAGCTGCTGCGCGAGATCTGGCAACGAGAAAGGCGCAAGACCGCGCAGCTCGAGATCCCGGCCATCGGCCAGACCCTGATCTTCTGATTCCCCGGGGTTAGCAGCGGGCGGTTCGTGCGTGCGGGAGCGCGCAGGATCGCCGAGCGCCGGCGCGGCCAGCGCGAGAGCCGACATCACGTCTTCGCGCGGGGCGCGAGCTCGAACTTGTGCGCTGGGAGCCAGCAGGAGTAAATTCGAACTGGCACAGATCTCAAGGACGAGGTCAACCATGCCAGTGATAGCCGTGTTTTTCGGTATCGTCATACGGATGTGGCACGACGATCACCCGCCGCCTCACATCCATGTGCATTATCAGGGGTTCGAGGCACTCGTGGACATCAGGACCGGAGAGGTCACGCTTGGGCGTCTGCCACGGCGTGCTGCGACCCTGGTGAAGGAGTGGTGTCTGAGGCATCAGATGGAATTGCTGCGTAACTGGCGCTTGGCGCAGCGGTTTGAGCCATTGGAACGAATTTCGGGGGCCGACGAAGATGATTAAGATCCTCGAGGCAAGATGCATCGGTGAGTGCCAACTGGAGCTTCTGTTCTCCAACGGTCAGCGAGGCATATTCGATGCTCGCCACATGCTGGAGCGTGAAGGCAGCTTGCTTGTCGCGTTGCGCGACCCGGCTTACTTCAGTCGCGTCTTTCTCGATGCCGGGACGCTCTGCTGGCCGAATGGACTGGAATTGTCGCCGGCGCGGGTCTACGAGCAAGCGCAAATCATCGAGGTCGCATGAGCGCCGGCATCAAGTTCTGCTCTGCCCGTCCTGGCCCGAGGCACGCCGCATGACCAATTCCAGAGATCAGAAGACGCGCCCGACGGATGTGCGCTCTCTCTCCGCGCAGATGGCCGATCGAGCATGCAGTGACGCAGACCGGAGCTCTCGTATCCTCAGGCTGCTCATCGGCGAGGCAGAAAAAGGGCTCGATGATGTCGTGGCCGGTAGGAGCAGGTCCGCCCAGCCTTTCCTCCGGGCGGTCAGGCAGCGTCGAGCAGCGCGCTCGCGCTGACACAGGAGCTGGCGAAGCCGTCGTTCACAGAGGCGCTCGCTTCGGCGCTTACTTGCCAGTCCCGGTCTGCTCGAGTCGCTCGGCGTGCTCCGCCAGCCTCACCCCCTGATGCTCCCCCCTCCGCATACTGGCGCTCCATCGGCACACACCCGCAGGAGCGCCCATGACCGCACTCGAAACCGCCCTCACCGGCCTCACCGTCGGCACCCCCGTCACGCACGCCAACCTCACCCTGTTCCCGCTCCTCGGCGGCGAGGCGGGCGAGCCCGCCTACCTCACGCTCGGCGAGGCGCTCGCCGCCGGGCAGGCGCGCGTCACCGAGGTCTCGGAGCAGGGCAGCGTGCCGGAGCTGCGCTTCGTGAACGCGGCGGAGCGCCCCGTGCTGCTGCTGGACGGCGAGGAACTGGTGGGCGCCAAGCAGAACCGCATCGTGAACCTCTCGATCCTGGTGGCCGCGCAGAGCGAGCTGGTGATCCCGGTGTCCTGCGTCGAGGCGGGCCGCTGGCGCCACGACTCGGCGAGCTTCACCACGGCCGAGCGTGCGCACTTCGCGCGCGGCCGCGCCCGCAAGATGGCCGACGTCAGCCTCTCGATGGCCGCCAACGGCAGTCGTCGCAGCGACCAGGGCGCGGTGTGGGAAGACATCAGCCTGAAGGCGAGTCGCATGCAGGCCGAATCGCCCACGGCCGCGGCCGCCGCGCTCTACGAGGCCAACGCGCACACGCTCGACGACTTCATCGCGGCCATGCCCCCCGCGGCCGGGCAGTGCGGCGCCGCTTTCGCCATCAACGGCGCGCTGCTCGGGCTCGACGTCTTCGACGCAAGCGCCACCTACGCGAAGCAGGCGAAGAAGCTGGTGACCAGCTACGCGCTGGATGCCATCGACGAGTCGCGGCCTGACGCCGCGCCCGCGAAGGCCGACGACTGCCGCTCACTGCTGGCCGACGCGCTGCGCGCCGACTGCCGCGCGTTCAAAGCGGTGGGCCTGGGCGAGGACCTGCGCCTCTCGGGCGCCGGCCTGAAGGGCGCGGCGCTGGAGGTCGACGGACGGATCGTGCACTTGTGCGCGTTCCGGCAGGGGCCCGCCGAGGGGCAGCAGGAAGATCCAGCCGGCGGGCGCATCGTGCGGGCGTCGCGGCGGAGGGGGTTGCATTGAGGGGCCGTGGTTGGCTGCATGTATCTTGCGGCGCAAAATGTGTGCGCTCAGGAGGTACACCCCATGGCCAACCAAACGTCGAAGCCGCATATCCGGGTTGATGAGGACCGCAAGGGGCAAGCGACCGAGGTGCTGAAAGTGCCCAACGCCAGGACGCGGGCGGCAATGGAAGAGGCCCGCGCGATGATGGCCGTGCCTCGGGCCGCTGCGAGACGCCGCGGCTCGAGCAAGCCACGTGGCACCTGATCGTCGTCGTGCGAGTCCGTATTGAATATACCCAAAATGGGTATTAGCATGCCCAACATGGGTAGACGCGCGCAGGACTCATCGCCGGATGATCGGCACGCTACGGCGACATCCTTGTCGCTGGCGGATGCGCTTTTTTCGACCACGCAGCAGCGCGTGCTCGGTCTGCTGTTCGGGCAACCCGAGAGGAGCTTCTTCGCGTCGGAAATCATAGGCCTGCTGGGAGCAGGCTCGGGTGCGGTGCAGCGGGAACTGGGCAAGCTGGCGGCCAGCGGTCTGCTAACGGTGACACGGGTCGGCAATCAAAAGCACTACCAGGCCAACGCGGAGGCGCCGATCTACGCCGAGCTATGCTCACTCGTGCGCAAGACCGTAGGGGTTGCCGACCCGATCAAGCGCGCCCTCGAGCCCGTGCTGGATTCCATCGAACTCGCGCTGATTTACGGTTCTGTCGCGAAGGGGGCGGCCACCGCCAGTAGCGACCTCGATCTGCTGCTGGTCTCGGACACGCTGACGCTGGAGAACGTATTCGGTCTGCTCGCCGGTGTGGAGCGGGACCTGGTCCGCCAGATCAACCCAACCCTGTACAGCCGGGAAGAATTCGCGCGACGCGTGCGCGATCGCCATCCGTTCCTGCAACGGATACTGTCGCAGGACGTATTGCTGCTGAAGGGAGCGCTTCCGGATGTCGGCTGATGGTTTGATCAACCTCGCTCGCATCGGCCAGCTCAAGGTCGAGCCGCCTTCGCGCCAGGAATTCGACGGCTTGGTCCGATCGGGTAGCCATCGATTGCACGACGCAGAAAATGCGGCCCTGAGCCTGGAGAGCCGGTTCGACCTGGCATACAACGCGGTACACGCGCTGGCATTGGCAGCGCTGCGTTACCACGGATACCGTTCACAGAGCCGTTACTTGGTATTCCAGTGCCTCCAGCACACACTGAACCTTCCGAGCGAGCAATGGCGCATCGTTGATCAGGCGCACCGCAAGCGGAACCTGGCTGAATACGAAGGCGATCTGGATGTCGACATCGCCTTCGTTGAAGCGGTTGTACGGGTTGCGCGGGAGATCCGCGACAGACTGACCAAGCTGAAGCCCTTGGCAGGTTAGCCGCGACGACGGCCAGCGCCGGCGCCGCGCGCCACTACTCCTCGTCGAAGTCGACGCTGCCGTCCTCGCGGTCGGACTCGAAGTCCCAGGCGCCGTCGTTGTCGAGGTCGCGATCAGTGCCGCCGCGCTCGCGGTCCCACTGCTGGTCGTTGTCGATGTCGCGGTCGGT
>CAYXJM010000225.1:0-4943 GCA_964465455.1 uncultured Klebsiella sp. | reverse complement strand
GGCTGGGATCGTGCTGTCATGCGCTGGGTTATACTGCGCGGCCTCGATGCGCGGCATTAAATCAGAAGCTCCCGGATACGTCATGACGGACATCGCGATCTACCACAATCCCCGCTGCTCCAAGTCGCGCGAGGCGCTCGCGCTGCTCGAGTCGCGCGGCATCAGCCCGCGCGTCGTCCCCTACATGGAGACGGGCCTGAAGGGGCCGGAGCTGCGCGCGCTGCTCGCGAAGCTCGGCATCCCGGCGCGCGAGCTGCTGCGCACGTCCGAGGCGGCCTACCGCGAGCGCGGGCTGGCCGACGAAAGCCTGCCGGAGGCGGCGCTGATCCGCGCCATGTGCGAGGAGCCGCGCCTGATGCAGCGCCCGGTCGTGGTGCGCGGCGAGCGCGCGGTGGTGGCGCGCCCGGCCACGCGCGCGCTGGAACTGCTGGCATGAGCGACCCTTACGTCCTGGTGCTCTACTACAGCCGCCACGGCGCCACCGCGCGGCTCGCCGACGCGGTGTGCGAGGGCGTCGATTCGGTGCGCGGCATCGGCGCGCGGCTGCGCACGGTGCCGGCGGTCTCCACGGTCTGCGAGGCGGTGGCGGCGGACGTGCCCGACGGCGGCCCGCTCTATTGCGAGGAGGACGACCTGCGCGACTGCGCCGGCCTCGTGCTCGGCAGCCCGACGCGCTTCGGCAACATGGCCGCGCCGCTCAAGTACTTCCTCGACGGCAGCTCGAGCCTGTGGATGAGCGGGGCGCTGATCGACAAGCCGGCCGGCGCCTTCACCTCGACCGCGAGCCTGCACGGCGGGCAGGAGAGCACGCTGCTCAGCATGATGCTGCCGCTGCTGCACCACGGCATGGTGTTCTGCGGCCTGCCGTACAGCGAGTCCGGGCTCATGCAGACCACCGGCGGCGGCACGCCCTACGGCGCCTCGCACGTCGCCGGCGCGCAGGGCGAGCGCGCGGTGGACGCCACGGAGCTCGCGCTCGCCCGGGCGCTGGGGCGGCGCGTCGCGCGGCTCGCGCTGGCGCTGCACGCGGCGCGGGAGGTGCACTGATGGACGCCGCGCGCGCGCCCCGCACCGAGCTGATGCGCCGCGTCTCGCTCGCCTGCTACGTGCTGCTGGTGATCGCGCTGTCGCAGCAGGTGCTCGGCGTCGAGCAGCTGAAGCACACGACGCGCGGCTTCCTGTGGGTGGTCTGGATCGGGCCGCTGCTGGTATTCCTTCCGGGGCTGGTGCGCGGCACGTGGAAGACCTACCTGTGGCTCTGCTTCATCCTGCTGATCTATTTCATGGTCGTGGTCGGCAACCTGTTCGGGCCCAGGGCGGCGGCGGCCGACTGGCTGCAGCTCGCGCTGATCTGCGTGCTGTTCACCACCGCGATGTTCTACTCCCGCTGGCGGCAGCGGGAACTTGCCGGCCAGGGTGCCTGAGGGGAAGCGGAAACGATGAACGAGAAGCGCAAGGGACCGGTTCGCCGCCTGTTCGCGGCACTGTGGGCGTTCGTGGGCTGGCTGCGCGTCTCGCTAGCGAACCTGCTGTTCCTGCTGTTCCTGGTGCTGGTGCTCGCGGTGCTGTCCTCGGACGGGCTGCCGACGGTGCCCGCCAACAGCGCGCTGGTGCTCGATCCGTCCGGCGCCGTGGTCGAGCAGCTGAGCTTCGTCGACCCGCTCGCGGAAATGCTGAGCAGCGGCGACGACGGCCAGCGCGAGACGCTGCTGAAGGACATCGTCGACGCCGTGCGCCACGCGAAGGACGACGGGCGCATCGCGATGATCGTGCTCGCCACCGACGCGATGGAAGGCGCCGGCGTCAGCAAGATCCGCGACATCGCGAAGGAACTCGAGGCCTTCCGCGCCACCGGGCGCAAGGTCGTCGCGGTGGGCGATGCGTTCAGCCAGGACCAGTACCTGCTCGCGGCGCAGGCCGACGAGATCTGGATGCACCCGATGGGCGCGGTCGAGCTCGCCGGCTTCGCTTCCTACCGCAACTACTACGCCGGGACGCTCGCGAAGCTGAAGATCGACCTGCGCGTCTTCCGCTCCGGCACCTTCAAGTCGGCCTTCGAGTTCCTCGAGCGCGGCGACATGTCGGAAGCCGACCGCATGGCCACCGGCGACCTGCTGCGCGAGATCTGGGGCGCCTACACCGCGATGGTGACCGCGCGGCGCAACCTGCCGCCGGAAGCGGTGGACCACTACGCGAACGCGCTCGACGCGATCTACGACAAGCACGGCGGCAACGCGGCCGCGGCGGCACTCGAGTACGGCTTCGTCGACCAGCTGAAGACCCGCGTCGAGATGGACCAGGCGCTGAAGGACGCGGTCGGCAAGGACGCCGACGGCAACGTCAACGCGATGAACTTCCGCGACTACCTGCGCGCCGTGCGTCCGCCCTTCGCGCTCGGCGAGTCCGCCGACAAGCCGGCGGTCGGCGTGATCGTCGCCAGCGGCATGATCCTCGACGGCGAGCGGCCCGCGGGCAACGTGGGCGGCGACACGCTGGCGCGCCTGATCATGAAGGCGGCCGAGGACGACGACATCGACGCGCTGGTGCTGCGCATCGACTCGCCCGGCGGCAGCGGCTTCGCCTCCGAGATCATCCGCGAGGCGCTGCTCGCCTTCCGCGACAGCGGCAAGCCGCTGGTGGCCTCGATGGGCAGCGTGGCGGCCTCGGGCGGCTACTGGATCGCCGCGCCCGCCGACGAGATCTGGGCCGGCCCGACCACGATCACCGGCTCGATCGGGGTGCTGAGCGCCTTCCCGAGCTTCGCGCGCGGCCTCTCGGAGCTCGGGGTCACCAACGACGGCGTGGCCACCACGAAGATCGCCGGCGGGCTCGACCCGACCCGGCCGCTGTCGCCCGAGATGACGAAGGTGCTGGAGCTCGCCAACCGCGACGCCTACCGCCGCTTCATCGACGTCGTGGCCGAGGGCCGCAACATGGCGCCGGAACGCGTGGCCGAGGTCGCCGAGGGGCGCGCGTGGAGCGGCGCGCAGGCGGCCGGGAACGGTCTCGTGGACCACCTCGGCAACCTCGACGACGCGATCGCGGCGGCCGCGCGCCTGGCCTCGCTGGAGGATTACCGCACGCAGTGGATCGAGGAGCCGCGCTCCTGGGCCGGCGCGCTGCTCGAGCGCCTGTCGCTGTCGCCGCAGTCGCTGTTCGCGGCGCTGCTGGCGCGCGAGCTCGGCCCCGCTGTGGCGGTCGAGCCGCTGGCGCCGCTGCTCGAGGGCTGGCGCGACCCGCGCGCGCAGTACGCGCTCTGCACGGTGTGCGCGGTGTACTGAGCGCGCTGCTCGCGCTGGCGCTGCTGCTCCCGGCCGGCTGCGCCAGCGTGGCCTACGTGGGGCAGGCGGCGTGGGGCCAGGCGCGCGTGCTGGCGGCGCGCCGGCCGCTCGCGCGCGCGATCGCCGACCCGCGCACCGCGCCCGCGCTGCGCGAGCGGCTCGAGCTGGTGCAGGAGCTGCGCGCGTTCGCGGCCGGCGAGCTCGCGATGGGCGAGGTCTCCGGGTTCGGGGACTACGCGGCGCTGGGACGCGACTACGCGGCGTGGAACGTCGTGGCCGCGCCCGAGTTCTCGCTCGATCCCCTCACCTGGTGCTTCCCCGTGGCGGGCTGCGTGGCGTATCGCGGCTATTTCGGGCGCGCCGCCGCCGAGGCCGAGGCCGCGCGGCTCGCGCGCGCGGGCTACGACACGCACGTCTACGGCGTGGCCGCCTACTCCACGCTCGGCTGGTTCGACGACCCCGTGCTCGACACCTGGATCGGGCGGAGCGAGAGCGCGCTGGCCGCGCTGGTCTTCCACGAGCTCGCGCACCAGCTGCTCTACGTCCCCGGCGACACCGCCTTCTCCGAGAGTTTCGCGCGCGTGGTGGAGCGCGAGGGCGTGCGGCGCTGGCTCGCGCGCGACGGCGACGCGGCGGCGCTCGCCGCGTGGCGCGAGGCGCAGGCCGTGGATGCCGCCTTCGACGCGCTGCTCGCCGCGGCGCGCGCGCGGCTCGAGGCGCTCTACGTGCAACCGCTCGCGCCCGAGGAGATGCGCGCGCGCAAGGCCGCGCTGTTCGCAGAGTTGCACGCGGACTACGAGCGCGCGAGCCGCGGCTGGCCCGCGGGGCTGCGCTTCGACGCGTGGATGCGCGCGCCGCTGAACAACGCGCGCCTGGCGAGCGTCGCGAGCTACGAGCGCTGGGGGCCGGCCCTCGCGCGGCTGCTCGCGGAGCAGGACGGCGAGCTCGCGGCCTTCTACGCCGCGGCGCGCGCGCTGGCGGCGCTCGGGCCGGCGGCACGGGAGGCGCGATTGCTGGCGCTGGAGCGCGCCGCTAACATGGCGCCGCCGACCACGCCGGCCGGCGCCCAGCAGGAGACTTCCCGATGATCCGCGGCCGCATCGCGAGCTTCGGCTACGCCTTCGAAGGCCTCGCCGTGATGCTCCGCACCCAGCCGAACGCCTGGATCCACAGCGCCGCGAGCGTCGTGGTCGTGGCCGCGGGGCTGTGGCTCGGGCTCGACGCGCGGGACTGGGCGCTGCTGGTCGTCGCCATCGCGCTGGTGTGGGTGACGGAGGCGCTGAACACCGCGATCGAATTCCTGGCCGACGCGGCGGTGCCCGATCCGCACTCGCTGATCAAGCACGCCAAGGACGTGGCCGCGGGAGCGGTGCTGCTGGCCTCGATTGCCGCCGTCGTGATCGGCGCGCTCGTATTCCTGCCGCGGCTGGGCTGAAGCTCAGATCGCGATCACGGTGCGGATGCCGCGCCCGGCCTGCATGTCGGCGAAGCCCTCGTTCACCTCGGCGAGCGGACGGCGCGCGGTGATCAGGCCCTCGAGGTCGAGCTGCCCGGCGCGCCACAGCGCGATCATGCGCGGGATCTCGCGCAGCGAGTTGCAGCTGCCCAGCAGGCAGCCGCAGAGCTTCTTCTCGGTGGCGGCGAACACCACGACGTTCTCGA
>CAYXJM010000224.1:1179-4944 GCA_964465455.1 uncultured Klebsiella sp. | reverse complement strand
TGCCGCTGTTCGACATGGAGCGCGTCGAGGTGCTGCGCGGCCCGCAGCCGATCCTCTTCGGCAAGAACAGTATCGCCGGCGCCGTCAGCCTGATAACGGCGAAGCCCGGGGACGAATTCGGCGGTTCGGCGCAGGTGCTCTACGAGCCCGATGCGAACGAACAGGACTACCGTTTCGTGGTGACGGGACCGCTTGCCGACACGCTGAGCGGTCGCCTGTCGGTGCTCTATCGCGAGATCGACGGCTGGACGGAGAACGTGGCGGTGAACAACCGCGACGAGACGCAGGAGGAGGAGCAGGTCGTGCGTCTGGGCCTGCACTGGCAGCCGACGGCCGAGCTCGGCGTGCAGTTCAAGTACGAGAACGCGCAGTTCGATACCGAGGGACGCAACATCGAGCTCGTGAACGACATCGTGGGCGAGTGGGTGCCCGCGGGAACGGGACGCTCCTATCTCACGGCACTGCCGGCCTTCGTGAACAACCTGAACGCGCTGATCGACGCGGGGCAGCGCACCGGCCCGAAGATCACCACGTTCGTCCAGGACGACGGCAAGTACAACGACAAGCGCACCGCGGGGCCCTGGGACACCAGCGAGAACGACGTCGACAATTTCCTGGTCGATGCGAGCTACGAGTGGTGCGACCACACCCTGAGCTTCGTCACCGGCTACGTCGACTACAACACCGACGAGACCTACGACATCGACTACACCGCGGCGCCGATTCTCGACGACAGCTCGCTGTCGGAGGACTACGAGCAGTTCAGCCAGGAGATCCGGCTGACCTCGCCGGGCGGCGAGACCGTGGACTACATCGCCGGGGTCTTCTACCAGGACAGCAGCCTCGATTTCGGCGACGTGATCAACGTGCCGGCCGACAGCTTGCTGCGCCTGCTGGCGAATCCCTTCGCCGGCATCAGCACGCGCCGCGTGTTCGAGCAGGACACGGAAGTGTGGGCGGCCTTCGGGCAGGCGACGTGGAACGTCACCGACGCGTGGCGCCTGATCCTCGGTGCGCGCTACACGCAGGAGGACAAGGACGGCTACCGCAAGCAGGCCCACTTCGACACGGCTGGCGCCGAGATCCTGCCCGGGGACCCGCGCACCCTGCTCTACAACACGCTGTGGGGCCGCCTGGCCATCGAGCCGAACGAGCTGCGGGACAGCCGCAACGAGGACGCCTTCACGCCGCAGGTGATCGTGCAGTGGGACGCCACCGCGGACCTGATGCTGTACGCGAGCTACGTGGAGGGCTTCAAGTCGGGGGGCTACGACAACCGCTCCAACGCGCACCCGGACCCGGCCTACGTGGCGCCGGGAACCGGTCCCGCCGTGGTCGGCGCCTGGGAGTTCGACAAGGAGGAGGCCACGAGCTACGAGCTCGGCTTCAAGGCCACGCTGGCCGACGGCGTCGCGGAGCTGAACGGCGCGCTGTTCTACACCGAGTACGACGACCTGCAGACCTCGGTGTTCGACGGCGTGGTCGGCTTCAACGTGCAGAATGCCGGCAAGGCGACCACGCAGGGCATGGAGCTCGACGGCCGCTGGCTGCTCCACGAGTACTTCACGCTGTCGGGCTCGCTCGGCTACCTGGATTTCGAGTTCGACGACTTCGACGTGGCCCAGTGCTGGTTCGGGCAGCCGCAGCTCGAACCCGGCAGCGTCACGAACGCCGCGCGGAGCCAGTGCGACGCCAGCGGCGAGCGCAAGGAATACACGCCGGAATGGAAGGGCGTGATCACGGCGGACTTCAACTACCCGGTCACGGACGCGCTCGAGCTGCGCGCGATGGTCGACCTGCAGTACACCGACGACTACCTGTGGACGCCACAGCTCGACCCGCGCACCAAGCAGGATGCCTTCACCAAGGTCAACGCGCGCATCGCCGTCGCCGAGAGCAGCAGCGACACCTGGGAGATCGCGCTGATCGGCAACAACCTGACCGACGAGCGCACGCACACCTACGGTGGTACGGGGGTGCTGGCCAGCACGCTGACCAGCGGCACGGGCATGGCCTACTATGCCTTCAGCGACCGCCCGCGCAGCTACTCGCTGCAGGGCACCTACCGCTTCTGAAGGATCGAGCTCAATGACCGGATCGCTCGCGGGCAAGGTGGCGCTGGTGACGGGCGCCTCGTCGGGCATCGGTGAGGCGGCGGCGCTCGCGCTGGCGCGGGCCGGCGCGGCGGTGGCCGTATCGGCACGGCGCAAGGACAGGCTGGACGAACTGGTGCGGCGCATCGAGGCGCAGGGTGGCAAGGCCATCGCACTGCCCGGCGACGTTGCGCTGGAAGCCGATGCGACCCGGGCGGTGGAGGACACCGTCCGGCGCCTCGGGCGCATCGACATCCTCGTCAATTCGGCCGGCGTCATCCAGGCGGGCGGCGTGGAATCGCTGCCGCTCGACGAATGGCGACGCGTCATCGACATCAACCTGATGGGCACCCTCTATTGCTGCAAGGCGGCGATCGGGCCGATGAAAGCGCAGGGAGGCGGCGACATCGTCAACATATCCTCCACCGCCGGCCGCCGCGCAGCGGGGATTTTCGGCCCCTATACGACCAGCAAGTTCGGTCTCACCGGCATGACCGAGGGGCTACGGCAGGAAGTGGGGGGTGCGGGCATCCGTGTCTGCATCATCGAGCCCGGCGCCACCACCACGGAAGTGGCCGGTGGCATTTCCGATCCCGCGATGCGCGCGGCGATGGAACAGCACGTGGGCAAGGAAGGCGCGATGGCGCCCGCGGACGTCGCCGACGCGATCGTCTTCGTGGTGTCGTTGCCGCCGCGCGCCAATGTCTCGCAACTGCTGATCCGGCCGACCATCGACACGGCGCCGATGTAGGCGCCACGCCACAGAGGACGGCAAGGCATGCGTCTGGCCAACAAGGTTGCCGTCGTCACCGGGGCCGGTTCCGGCATGGGCAAGGCCATCGCCGAGTTGTTCGCGGCCGAGGGGGCCCGCGTGGTCTGCGCCGATATCAGCGGCAGGCAGGACGACGTCGCCGCCGGCATCGGCGCAGCCGCCCTCGGTGTCCATGCCGATGTCGCCGACGAAGCGGACGTGCAGCAGATGATCGCCATTGCCGGACAGCGGTTCGGCCGTCTGGATGTCCTGGTAAACAACGCGGGCGGAGGCGGCGGGAGAATGCCGCTGCACGAACAGACCGCGGAGAACTGGGACCGGGTCCATGCCGTGAACCTGCGCGGCGTGTTCCTGTGCATGAAGTACGGCATCACGTCGATGCTGGAATCGGGCGGCGGTGCCGTCGTGAACATCGGCTCCGCATCGGGGCTCGTCGGCTGGAAGCATCACGGTGTCTACGGCGCGGCCAAGGCGGGGGTGCACCAGCTCACCAGGGCCGCCGCACTCGACTATGCGGACAGGAACATCCGCGTGAACGCGATCCTCCCGGGCACGATCTGGACCGCGGCGGTGAAGGAGTCCGCGCAATTCCCCGAACCGCCGCCGGGGTTTTTCCGGGTTCCCGGCATTCCGATGGACCGCTGGGGGCTCGCGCGCGAGATCGCCGCGGCCGCGCTGTTCCTGGCCAGCGATGAAGCCTCCTACATCACCGGGACGCTGCTCCCTGTCGATGGCGGCTACTGCATCGGCTTCTCCGGCATGGGCGCGGAGCACACCGGCGCGCCCACCGCGTAGGTCCGGCTTCAGCCGGACATTTGCACAATCGACGGCACCTGTCCGGCTGAAGCCGGACCTACACCCGCATCAGCTGTCCGCCGTCGACGTTCAGGATGTGGCCGG
>CAYXJM010000224.1:0-1079 GCA_964465455.1 uncultured Klebsiella sp. | reverse complement strand
AGCCGGACCTACACCCGCATCAGCTGTCCGCCGTCGACGTTCAGGATGTGGCCGGTGATCCAGCGCGCGTCGTCCGAGAGCAGGAACAGCGCGGCATCGGCCATGTCCTGCGGCTGGCCGAGGCGCGCCAGCGGCATGGTCTTCAGCATTTGCTGCGCGTACTCGCCGGCAGTCTTGGCGAGCGCGCCGGTGTCGGTGGGGCCGGGCGCGATCGCGTTGATGCGGATCCCGCGCGGACCCAGCTCGCGCGCCAGCGAGGTGGTGATGCCGTTCACGGCCAGCTTCGCCACGCCGTAGTAGCCCGCGTGCATCCACGCCGCGGTGGAGGACTGGTTCACGATGGCCGCGCCCGGGCGCTGCTCCATGTGCGGCAGGACGGCGCGGGTCATGATCAGGCAGCCGTGCGCGTTCACGCGCATGAACTTCTCGAGATAGGCCATGTCGACCGTGAGATAGCTCGCCTTCAGCATGTCGCCGAAGATCGCCGCGTTGTTCACCAGGTAGTCGATGCCGCCCCAGGCGGCCGCTGCCGCGTCGGCGCAGGCCCTGGCCGAGGCCTCGTCGCCCACGTCGGTGCGCACGAACTTCGCCTCGCCGCCCGCCGCGCGGATCTCGGCCGCGACGCGCTCGCCGCCGGCCTCGTTCAGTTCCGCGACCACGACCTTCATGCCCCGCGCGGCGAACACCTTCGCGTAGCACTCGCCGATGCCGCCGCCCGCGCCCGTGACGATCGCGACCTTGCCCGTGAAATCCATCTGTTGCTCCTTTTCCCGATGTTGCAGAGTGTCAGTGCTTGCGGCGCCGGTAGCGCAGGATGCAGGGATCCGAGGGGCGCAGTATCAGCGAAGGCATGATCTCGCGATACTCCCCCGGCGGGCCGGCGAGCTCGAACTCGAATTCCTTCAGCAGGGTGCCGAAGATGGTCTTCACCTGCAGGATCGCGAAGGCGTTGCCCACGCACTTGCGCTGTCCGCCGCCGAACGGGATGTAGGCGAAGACGTTCTCGGGCTCGGGGCGATGCGGGTCGAAGCGCTCCGGGTCGGGGAAGTACTGCGGCAGGCGGTGCGCGACGTAGGGCG
>CAYXJM010000223.1:0-4949 GCA_964465455.1 uncultured Klebsiella sp. | reverse complement strand
CGACGTGGCGATCGTGATCGGCGCCAACGACGTGGTGAACCCCGCGGCGCGCGAGTCCAAGGGCAGCCCGATCTACGGCATGCCGATCATCAACGTCGACAAGGCGCGCACGGTGTTCGTGCTGAAGCGCTCGATGGCCTCGGGTTTCGCCGGCATCGACAACCCGCTGTTCTTCAAGGAGAACACGCGGATGCTGTTCGGCGACGCCAAGGAGTCGATCAGCCACCTGATCCGGCAGTTCAAGTAGGTCCGAATTCATTCGGACGCTGGTTCGCCCGTAGGTCCGAATTCATTCGGACGGCGGCATCGCACATCCGGGTGCATGTCCGGCTGAAGGCCGGACCTACGGGAGGCGAGACCTACGGGAGGACGGAGCCACTGGCTCCGCCTTCCCGGCCCCCGTACAATCCCCCGCAGTTCCGGTCCAGCACCGTTCCTGCAGGGATTCTTCATGCACCAGGTCGTGATCAGCGGTACGGGTCTGTTCACCCCCGCCCAGTCCATCTCCAACGCCGAGCTGGTGGCGGCGTTCAACGCCTACGCCGCGAACTGGAACGCCGGACACGCCGCGGCCATCGCCGCCGGCGAGCTCGCCCCGATGCAGGAATCGAGCGAGGCCTTCATCGAGAAGGCCTCCGGCATCCGCAGCCGCTTCGTGATCGACAAGGGCGGCGTGCTCGACCCGGCGCGCATGTGCCCGAACATCCCCGAGCGGCCGGACGACCAGCCCTCGCTGCAGTGCGAGATGGCGGTGCAGGCCGCGCGCGAGGCGATGCGCCAGGCCGGGCGCACGGCCGCGGACATCGACGCGGTGATCGTCGCCTGCTCCAACCTGCAGCGCCCGTACCCGGCGATCAGCATCGAGGTGCAGTCGGCGCTCGGCATCGACGGCTTCGCCTTCGACATGAACGTGGCCTGCTCCTCGGCCACCTTCGGCATCGACATGGCGCGCAACGCGGTGCTCAACGGCTCGGCACGCGCGGCGCTGGTGATCAGCCCCGAGATCTGCTCGGGCCACCTGGAGTTCCGCGACCGCGACTGCCACTTCATCTTCGGCGACGCCTGCACCGCGGTCGTGGTGGAGCGCGAGGCGACGGCCGGTGCGCACGCGCCGTTCCGCATCGTCGATTCGCGCCTGAAGACCGCGTTCTCGAACAACATCCGCAACAATTTCGGCTTCCTGAACCGCGCCGACCCGGCGGGCATCGGCGCGCGCGACAAGCTGTTCCGCCAGGACGGGCGCAAGGTGTTCAAGGAAGTCTGCCCGATGGTCGCGGAGATCATCGTGCGCCAGCTGGCCGATCTCGCGATCCCGGTCGCGGCGGTGCGCCGGCTGTGGCTGCACCAGGCCAACCTCGGCATGAACCAGCTGATCGGACGGCGCGTGCTCGGACGCGAGCCGCAGCCCGAGGAGACGCCAGTGATCCTCGACACCTACGCCAACACCAGCTCGGCCGGCTCGATCATCGCGTTCCACCAGTTCCGCGACGACCTCGCGCCGGGCGACCGCGGCGTGATCTGCTCCTTCGGGGCGGGCTACTCGGTGGGCAGCCTCGTGGTCGAGCGCTGCGCCTGAACGGAAGGGAAACCCGGACCGGAACGCCGCGGAGACAACCTGCCATGAGCATCGAATACCACTTCCCGGCCACCGTCGAGCGCGTGTTCGCGCTGCTGACCGACGCCGACTTCCTCGTCGACCGCTGCCTCGCGCTCGGGGAGCTCTCCGCCGACTGCACGGTCGAGGACGACGACGACGAGGTCGTGATCACGCTCACGCGCGAGATCGAGCGCAACCTGCCCGCCTTCCTGTCGCGGCTGTTCGAGAGCCGCCAGAGCGTGGAGATGGTCGAGCGCTGGAGCCTGCGCGGCGGCCAGCGTCACGGACGCTTCACGCTGAAGGTGCAGGGGCAGCCGGTGTCGGTGGAGGCGAAGATGACGCTGCGCGCCGATCCCGCGGGCGGGTGCCGCTACACCGTGCAGCACACCGCGAAGGCGAACGTGCCGCTGATCGGCCGCCGCCTCGAGAGCTTCATCCTGGGACAGACCGAGGCCGGCGCGAAGGCCGAGCTCGACTACCTCGCGGCCGCCCTGCGCTAGCGCGCGCTCAGCCCGCGCTCACCGCGAGCTGCAGCCGCACCTCGGAGCGCAGCGACTTCGACACCAGGCAGGCCTTCTCGGCCTTTTCGAGCAGCCGCTCGGCCCGCGCCACGTCACCGCCGGCCGGGATGCGCAGCTTCACGGCCAGCTCGATCACGGTGAACCACAGCCCCTCGGCCGTCTTCTCGAGCACGCCGACCGCGTCGCAGTCGATCTCGCTCCAGTCGAGCTTCGAGGCGCTGGCCACGGCGCGGAAGCTGAGGATGTAGCAGTCGGCGATCGCCGCCACGAACAGCGTCTCGGGCGACCAGTTGCCCGGCGGCCCGTTGAACTCGGGCGGCGGGGTGCTCTGGATGTCCTCGAGCTCGGGGCTGCGCAGCGTCACCACGCTCGCCGGCCCCGCCATGGCGCTCACCGCGTAACGGTGCGGAAATGGGTGCATCGTGCCGTCCTCCGTTCGCCGCTCAGGCCTCGACGGCCTTCACGCCTTTCTCGTACTTCGTGTACACGTAGACCGGGATGCCGAGGTCGCCCAGGTGTTCGTCGATCAGCGGACGCACGTCCTCCCAGGCCAGCCGGCCCACGCCGGTGGCGAGCCGCGGCAGCGCGATGCTCGTGAACTTCTCGGCCTGGGCGATCTTGTGCAGCGCACGCAGCGCGTGGTTCACGTTCGGCAGCGTGGCCTGGCCGGGCTTCTCGCCGTGGCCGTAGGCCGCTTCCTGGGTCAGCAGGTTGACGATGCGCTTGCCGTCGGCCGACGCCCACAGCCACGCCTCGCCCGCCTTCGGGTGCGCGGTCTGGCAGAAATGGCGGAAATCCTTGTACAGCGCCGGCCACTGCTCGCGCAGCGCGAGGGCGAGGCCCTGGGCGAAGTTGTCGTTCGGCGATACGCCGTGCGCGATCGCCTGGGCCGAGCTGAGCAGGATATCCCCGTGTACTTCCTTGATCATGATGCCTCCGAGAGTGAAATGGCCCGGGCCGCTGACCCGGAATCGGCGCGCATCATATACGAGAACGGCCGCGGCGCGCTTGATTCAGGTCAGCCCCGCATCCTTTTCGAAGAGCTCGAGCTGCGCCGGGTTGCTCTCCTCGCGCAGGTCCACGAAGCGCACCCCGACCCCGAGCAGCCGCACCGGCAGCGGGCTTCGCCCCAGCGCCGTGCCGAGCAGCTCGGCCACGCGGGCCGGCTCCGGCTCGCGCGCCACGCACTCCACCGTCGTGCTCTGGAAGTCCGAGAACTTGAGCTTCACGAACAGCTTCGTCACCAGGTACTCGTCCGGGATCCGGCGCAGGCGCGAGCGCAGCGTCATCAGCAGCTCCGGCAGCTGCCGCTGGCAGGCCTCGGGCCCGCGCAGGTCCTCGGCGTAGGTGCGCTCCACGGAGAGCGACTTGCGCCGCTGGCTCGGCTGCACCGGGCGCTCGTCTATGCCGCGGCAGAGCTCGTGCAGGCGCTGGCCGAAACGCCCGAAGCGCTGCGTCAGCTCGAACACCGAGAACGCGCGCAGATCCGCGCAGGTCGACACCCCCATGGCGCCGAGGCGCTCGGCGGTGGCCTTGCCGACGCCGAAGATGCGCGTCACCGGCAGCGCAGCCACGAAGGCGTCGACCTCCTCGGGCAGCACCACGAACTCGCCGTCGGGCTTGTTCCAGTCGCTGGCGACCTTGGCGAGGAACTTGTTCGGCGCGACGCCCGCGGAGACGGTGATGCCGACCTCGGCGCGCACGCGGCGGCGGATCTCGCGCGCGATCAGCGTCGCGCTGCCGTGGCAGGCGGTCGCGGCGCTGACGTCGAGGAACGCCTCGTCGAGCGACAGCGGCTCCACGAGGTCGGTGTAGTCGTAGAAGATCTCGCGGATGCGGCGCGAGGCGGCGCGGTACTTGTCGAAATCCGGCGGGATGATGATCAGCCCCGGGCACAGCCGGCGCGCGTGCGCCGAGGGCATCGCCGAGCGCACGCCGTACTCGCGCGCCACGTAGTTGCAGGTGGTAATCACGCCGCGGCGCTCGGGACTGCCGCCGACCGCGACCGGCAGGCCGGCCAGCGACGGATCGTCGCGGATCTCGACCGACGCGTAGAAGCAGTCGCAATCGCAGTGGATGATCTTGCGCTGGAGCTGGGCTGGCTGCATGCGGAACCGCGCTTGCGGCGACACCTCGCGGACGGGGAGTCGCATTATCGCAGCATCGGGCCCGGGGCGGGAAAAACGGGTGCATCCGCGGCCCCGCACTGGCTCGCAAGGGCGTGCCGGCTCGCTTATGATCGCGGGCCGGAGCATGGCGAACCCCGCCCGATAACAACCGAGGAGCCGACGATGAGCGACAAGACCCAGTCCCCCACCCTGACCCGCACCGCCATGGGAATCACGCCGGGCCGGCCGCTGAACGTGAGCCAGGGCGGCATCGAGGAACTGCGCCGCGACATCCAGATGCTGATGGACATCGAGGCCATCAAGCAGGTGAAGCACGCCTATTTCCGCTGCATCGACACGGCGAACTGGGGCGAGATCGGCGACTACTTCCACGACGACGTGACCGTGCACTTCATCGGCGGCACCTACGAGTGGAAGCTCGCGGGCAAGCAGGCCTACCTGGACGCGGTCACCCAGTCCTTCAACCGCCAGGCGATCGGCCACCACAATGGCCACCAGCCCGAGATCCAGATCCTGAGCGAAACCGAGGCCACCGCGATCTGGTACCTGGCCGACAACATGTGGCAGCTCGATTCGCGCTACTTCACCACCGGTACCGCGCTGTACTGGGACCGCTACGTGAAGGTCGACGGCCGCTGGCTGATCCGCGAGACGCGCTACCGCCGCATCTACGAACTGAACTCCGTGCTCGAGGAGCGCCCG
>CAYXJM010000222.1:0-4973 GCA_964465455.1 uncultured Klebsiella sp. | reverse complement strand
TCGGCGTCGAGAACGCTGCGCTTTGCCAACGTGCCGGCACGCGGCGCGATCGATGCGCCGCGATTCCGTGACCCGGCTGCCGGCGTCATCGGCGTATCCGGATGGGCCCTGGCCGAGGGCGGGTTCGGTCTGCTCGAGGTCCAGATCGACGGCCGCTTCGCCGCGTCCGCCGACTGGGGCGCAGCACGGCCCGACGTGCAGGCGGCGTTCCCCGAGTACGGCATCGCCAACGCGGGCTTTCACGCCACGCTCGATCTCGCCACGCTGGGGCTCGCGCGCGGCTACCACCGCATCACCGTGGTCGGCATCGACGGCACGGGTACGCGGCGCGCGGTCGCGGAGTCCGAGTTCTTCTACACCGTGGGCCGCGCGGGCAGCAGCCACCTGGACCTGCCCGCGCAAGGAGCGAGCCTCGCCACGGACGGCAGCCTGCGCGTCGCCGGCTGGACGGAAGGGGATGTCCCCGCGCGGCAGGTCGAGGTGTTCGTCAACGACCGGCTGGCAGGCGTGATCACCGACATGGGAGTCCCCCGGCCCGACGTGACGGCGGCGTTTCCGCAAGCGCGGAACGTACGGGGCTTCGACGCCATGATCCCGAGCCTCGGCCTCGGCCTCGGGCGGCACCGCATCACGGCCGTTGTCACCGACAGTCGCGGCCTGCGCGCCAACATGGACGTCTTCACCGGCCCCCTGTACTTCGACGTGGTCGCCTCGGAACGCGTCTACGGCGCGCACCTGCGTCCGCAGAACGACTACGCGGCGACGATTGCGGCCTACACGCGCGCCGTGGCGGCCGCGCCCGGGATCGTGATGTACTTCCAGCCATGGCGCGTCGCCAGCGGCAACTGCTCGCCGTTCGACGCGTACCCCTATCTGCCCGAAGCGGTGCGCAGCGCCGGGGCACTGCCGCTGATCACGTGGGAGCCGCTGCAGGAAGGGTCGGGCAGCGCGCAGCACGCGTTCAGTTACGACCGCATCCTCGCCGGCGCGCACGACGAGTGCATCGCGCAGTTCGCCCGCGACGTGCGCGGTTTCCGCACGCCGGTGCTCATCCGCCTGGCGCACGAGATGAACGGCAACTCGAACTCCTGGACCGGCATCGCGAACGGCAACAATCCGCCGGGATACGTGGCGGTCTTCCGCAAGGTCGTCGACATGTTCCGCGCCGAGGGAGCGAGCAACGCGCGCTTCGTCTGGAGCCCGGACCACGCCTCCCCGCCCGAGGTGCCGCAGCCCGCCAGCGAGATCAGGAACTACTATCCCGGCGACGGCTATGTCGATTTCATCGGGGTGTCCGGCTACAACTGGGGCAACGACCCCCTGCGTGGCGGCGGCTGGGTCAGCGCCGAGCAGCTCTTCTCGAATTTCCTGGGCGCCATGTCGCGGGACGCGCCGGGCAAGCCGGTGCTGATCACCGAAATCGGATCGGTGCCGGGCTATGCCGACTTTTCCCGTGCCGACTGGTACCGGGAGGCCTTCGCCTTCTTCGGCTCGCGCAAGGACCTGAAGGGCGTGGTCTGGTTCAACGACTTCGCATTCGCCGACAGCAGCCTCCCCGACTTCCGCTACACGGGCACGCCGGGCCTGGCACCGGTCAGCGCGGCCGAAACAGCGGTCATGAAGGAGCTGATCCAGGGCTACCAGCGTCCCGCGACGGCTGGCCCGTAGCGCACGCCATCCGCGGGCGCGGCTGCTGCGGCGGCGCCGCTCACCAGCCCATGACGCCCTTGACGAACGGGATGCTGAGCCGCCGGCCGGCGCCGAGCGAGGCAGTGTCGAGGCGGTCGAGCGCGGCGATCAGCGCCGCCATGCCGCGCGGGCTGCGCTGCCACACGAAGCGCGCCACCCCGGGCTCCAGCGTGATGCCGCGGTTGTGCGCGCGCAGCAGCAGCGCGGCGATCTTGCCCTCGTCGTCGGGCTCCGCCACCGCGGCGATCGCACCGCCCTGCAGGCGCGAGCGCAGGTCCGCCAGCGCGAAGCCCGCCTGCTGCGGCGGCAGCGCCGCGGCGAGCAGCAGGCGGCAGCCGCTTTCGAGACAGCGGTTGTAGAGGTGGAACAGCGCCTCTTCCCAGGCGCCCCGGCCCGCTGCCGCCTCCGCGTCGTCGAGGCAGACCAGCGCGTGCGCCTCGAGTCCCGCGAGCAGTTCCGCGGGCGGCGCGTCGCGCAGCTCGCCGAGCGGCAGGTACACGATTGCGCCGCCCTGCGCCTCGACCTCGTGGCAGCACGCCTGCAGCAGGTGGGTGCGCCCGCTGCCGGCGGGGCCGTGCAGGAACAGGCTGCCACGGCCGGCGGCGAGGAAGTGGCGCAGCACCTCGACGGCGCCGCGGTTCTGCGCGCACACCAGGAAGTTCGCGAACGAGGCCTCGTCGGGGAGGCGAACCGGCAGCGGCAGTTGCGCGGGCATCAGCCCCGGTCTGCCGGCAGCGGCGCGGCGTCTTCCGCCGCCGCGGGTGCGCCGGGCACGCTCGCGCCCGGAGCGACCGCGCTCGCGTAGTAACGGCTGGCGCGGTAGCGTTCGTGGACGTGGCGCAGCAGCACCATGATCACCGCGGAAACCGGCAGCGCCAGCAGCACGCCGGTGAAGCCGAACAGCTGCCCGCCGGCCATCACCGCGAAGATCACCACCACCGGGTGCAGGCCGATGCGGTCGCCCACCAGCTTCGGCGTCAGGTACATGCCTTCGAGCATCTGGCTCAGCACGAACACCAGCGCGACCCAGACCAGCGGCACCCAGTCGCCGAACTGCACCAGCGCGGCGATCGCCGCCGCCGCGACGCCGAGCACGAGTCCGAGGTAGGGCACGATGCTCGCGAAGCCGGCGAGCACGCCGATCAGCAGCGCGAGATCCAGCCCGACCAGCATCAGTCCGAGCGTGTAGCAGAAGCCGAGCGCGAGCATCACCAGCAGCTGGCCGCGGAGGAACGCGCTCACGACCTCGTCGCATTCGCGCGCAAGCGCCACCGCGGTGGGCTCCCAGGCGCGCGGCAGCACGCCGCGCAGCTTCGCGAGCATCACGTCCCAGTCGCGCAGCAGGTAGAAGGTCACGACCGGTATCAGCACGAGATTCGCGAACCAGCCAAGCAGCGCGAGCGAGGAGGTCGTGGCCGAACTGAGCACGCGCTGCGCGAGGCCGCCCGCGCTCTGCCAGTTCTCGATCAGCGCGTTCTTCAGTTGTTCGAGCGGGATGTCGCCCTCGCCCAGGCCGAACTTGTGCTGCAGCCAGGGCAGCAGCGTGCTGCGGAACCAGTCGACCACCACCGGCACCTTGGCGGCCATCACGTGCATCTGCCGCCCGAGCAGCGGCACCAGCACGAGCACCAGCAGCACCAGCAGCAGCGTCATCACCAGGAACACCAGGCACACGGCCAGCGCGCGCCCGAGCCCGGCGCGCTCCAGGCGATCGACCACCGGGTCCCAGAGGTAAGCCAGTGCCAGCGCCACGAGGAAAGGCATCAGGATCGGGCCGAGCAGGTGCAGCAGCACCCCGGCGAGCAGCAGCAGCCCGAGCCCGAGCAGGCGTTGCGCGGCGCTTGCGCCCGGCGCGGCGGCCTCCGCCATCACGCTCACCCCCCGATCCAGCGGTAGTGCAACTCGCCCCCGGCGCCCGCGCTGCCGAGTTGCGACAGCAACGACAGCTCGCGCGCGACCGAGTCGAAGTTGCTGTCGGTGACGATGTCGAAGAACAGGGTGTCGCGGTCGACCAGCACCAGCTGCACGCCGCGCACCGAGGTCATCGCCTTCAGCAGCTGCATGAGTTTCTCGTAGGCCGCGAAGCCCGCCACGCCGTCCACGCGCAAGCGCAGCTGCTCGGTGTTCGCGATCCCCGTCTGCACCGCGTAGCGCTCGGCCACCGCATCGGCGGTGAAGTCCGCGAGCTGCGCGGCCAGTTCCTCGAGCGTGGGCGCGCTGCCCGAGCCGTCGCGGCCCGTCGCGCCGCCGGCCGCCGCCCCGGTCACGGCAGCCCCGCTCGCGGCAGCCCCGCTCGCCGCGTCGCCGCCCGCCGCGTCACCGGCCGCCGCACCGGCGGCCATTCCCGCGCCGTGCGGGGCCGCGTCCAGGTAGCGCCATTCGCCGAGCCAGGAGCCGTCGCTCGCGCGCACCAGCCTGCCGATGAGCACCGACTCGACCCCGTAGCGCGCCGAGGCGCCGCGCGCCGCGTCGCCGTCCAGCGCCCACACCTGCTCCGGGGCGAGCGCGGCGCTGTCCTCGAGGTCCATCTGCGGGAACAGCAGCGGCATCGCGCGGCGCGCGGCGTGAAAGCCGATCCAGTCGGCAACCGCGGTGTCGGTGGCACGACTCAGCAGGCGCGCTCCGGTGCCGTCGTCCAGCGCGAGCCACAGCAGCGTCGCCGGCCGGTTGGGCGGCAGCATGGGCGCGCCGGCCCGGCGCAGGACGTCGTTCACCGCGCGCGGCGTGAACGCGACGTGCAGTCCGGGTTCCGCGGCGGGTCCGCTGTCGCGCGGCGGATAGCTGATCTGCGTGAAATAGAACTGCAGCAGGTAGTTGCCGGCGCGCGGCAGCACGGCAGCGACGGCGGGATTCGCGAGCACCTGCGACGAACCGGCGACCTTCAGCAGTACCTGGCGGAAGCCGGCGTCGACGGCGACCGCGCGCGACTGCTCGTCCTGGCTCGCGACCGGCACTTCGGCCTCGTACAGGCCCTTGACCGTCTCCGCCCGCGCCGCGAGCACCAGCAGGCCGAGGGCCAGGCAGAGAAGGCCCTGGCGAGCGATGTGGCGACTCATGCGTTTCAGGCCGCTGCGATCCGATGATGCGCGGCATTCTAGCAGTCCGCCGCGCGCTTCACACCGCGCCCGCCGGTTTGCTGGGCCGGATGGGCTGCTGCTAGAATCGCGCGCCCCAGCGACAGGCGAGCGCCCATGTCCGAAGCCAGCAACGACGGTCTTTCCTACAATGACGCGGGTGTCGACATCGACGCCGGCAACGCCCTGGTCGCCAACATCAAGAGCATC
>CAYXJM010000221.1:3730-4988 GCA_964465455.1 uncultured Klebsiella sp. | reverse complement strand
CGCCTTCAACGAGCAGGACGAGGCGCGCTTCATCGTCGATCACATCCAGCGCTGGGTCGCCGACGGCCACCCGCGCGCCGATGCGGCGATCCTCTACCGCTCGAACGCGCAGTCGCGCGTGCTCGAGGAGGCGCTGCTGCGCGCCGGCATCCCCTACCGCGTCTACGGCGGGCAGCGCTTCTACGAGCGGCTCGAGATCAAGAACGCGCTGGCCTACCTGCGCCTGATCACGAGCCGCGACGACGACGCGGCCTTCGAGCGTGTCGTGAACACGCCGACGCGCGGCATCGGCAGCGCCACCGTCGACAGCGTGCGCGAGCGCGCGCGCGAGCGCGGCGTGTCGCTGTGGGCCGCGGCGAAGGCGGTCGCGCCGGAGCTGCCGGCACGCGCGCGCAACGCGCTGAACGGCTTCCTCGACCTGGTGGAACAGCTGCAGCGCGACACCGCGGGCATGGAGCTCGCCGCGCTGGTCGACCACGTGCTGACGGCGAGCGGGCTGCTCGAGTTCCACCGCAACGAGAAGGGCGAGCGCGGCCAGACGCGGGCCGAGAACCTCGAGGAACTGGTGAGCGCCTGCCGCCAGTTCCTGCCGGAGAACGCCGAACAGCCGCCGCTGCCGCAGTTCCTGGACCGCGCCTCGCTGGATGCCGGCGAGGGCCAGGCCGAGGAGTTCGAGGACAGCGTGCAGCTGATGACGCTGCATTCGGCCAAGGGCCTGGAGTTCCCGCTGGTATTCCTCGCCGGCATGGAGGAGAACCTGTTCCCGCACGCGATGTCGCGCGAGGAACCCGGCCGCCTCGAGGAGGAGCGGCGCCTCGCCTACGTGGGCATCACGCGCGCGATGCGCTCGCTGTTCCTGACCTACGCCGAGTCACGCCGGCTGCACGGCAACGAGACCTTCAACACGATGTCGCGCTTCGTGCGCGAGATCCCTCCCGCGCTGCTGCGCGAGGTGCGTCCGCGCGCCTCGGTCACGCGCCCGGTGTCGCTCGGCGACCGGTACCGCGGGGTCCCCGCCGCCACGCGCGGCGCCGAGGTGCCGCAGACCGGCCTGCGCCTCGGGCAGGCCGTGCGTCACCCGAAGTTCGGCGAGGGCGTGGTGATCAATTTCGAGGGCCAGGGCGCGCACGCGCGCGTCAACGTCAACTTCGCGCGCGACGGCGCGAAGTGGCTGGTGCTGTCCTACGCCAATCTGCAGCCCGTCTGATACCCGTTCGGTTCGCCCGGCGTTTCTGCGCGGGGTGGCGCAGCCCCATGC
>CAYXJM010000221.1:0-3630 GCA_964465455.1 uncultured Klebsiella sp. | reverse complement strand
CCGGCTCGATCGAGACGGTGCCGGGTCAGGACGTGGGCACCGCCCGCGTGCGCCCGTTCTCGTCGATCGCGACGAAGACGAAGGTGCCCTCCGTCACCTTGTTGTGCGAGCCGGGCTCGCCGGCGCTGCCGGTGACGGAAGACCACACCTCGACCTGCACGTGGATCGAGCTGCGCCCGATCGACAGCACGTCCGTGTAGCAGCTCACGACGGCGCCGACCTGCACCGGCACCATGAAGCTCATGCGGTCGATCGCGACGGTGGCGACGCGCCCGCGCGCGACCTTCGCCGCCGCGATGCCGCCCGCAAGATCCATCTGCGACAGCAGCCAGCCGCCGAAGATGTCGCCGTTGGAGTTGGTGTCCTTGGGCATCGCGATCGTCTGCAGCGCCAGCTCGCCGCTGGGCCGCGGCGTTTCGTCGATCGCGGTCATGGTTTTCATCTTTCCGGGAGCTTTCATGGTGGTGTTCGTTCGTCAGGGGGTGGTGATGTCGCCTTGCAGGCGGGCGATGCGCTCGCGGGCGGCCGCGGCCAGCGGTGAACGGCTGCCGGCCACCGCCTCGTAATGGCGCAGCGCCGTCCGCGCATCGCCCTGGCGTTCGGCGATCTCGCCGAGCGCGAACGTCGCGTCGGCCGTCGGCAGCAGGCGGTTCGAGGCCTCCAGGTCCTGCCCGGCGATGTCGAGGTTGCCGCGCGCGAGGTGCAGCATGCCGCGGAACAGGTACGGGCGGTAGAAGTTCGGGTTCGCGGCGATGGCGCGGTTGAAGCTGTTGATGGCCTCGGCCGGACGATCGAGCCGCGCCGAGGCCACCCCGCGCAGTTCGTGGAACAGCCCCTCGCGCTCCTGCAGGGCCAGCGCCTGTTCGCTGTAGCGCAACGCCTCCCCGTAGCGCCCGGCGTTCATCGCGGCCACGCCGTTGTCGTAGGCCTCGTAGGCCGGCTGGTCACGCTTCAGGCGCGCGATGTGGCGCTGGTATTCGTCGCGTCCGTCGGCACCCGGGCCGAGCTTCTGCGCGGTGCGCCGGTTCGCGTCGACGCGCTCCTGCGACGGCGGGTGACTGGCGAACAGGCCGCTCAGCCAGTCCTGGCGCCCGCCCCGGGACAGTTCGACGAAGCTTTCCTGCAGCCTCACCGCGCCCTGCGGGTCGTAGCCGGCGCGGGCCATGTACTGCATGCCGTAGTAATCGGATTGCAGTTCCGCCTCGCGGCCGTAGCGCGTGCGGATCAGCGTGCCGCTGATCTGCGCGCCCCGCATCGCGAGGTCCTGGTAGGCGCTGTTCGCGGTCGCGATGCCGAGCACCGCCAGGCCGATGCCGAGCAGCGTGTCCGTCTCCTCGGCCCTGGCGCCGTGGCGCGCCGCGGCATGCACGATCTCGTGCCCGAGCACGGCCGCGAGCTCCGACTCGTCCTCGAGCTGCACCAGCAGCCCGCGGTTGATCGCGATCTTGCCGCCCGGCAGCGCCCAGGCGTTCGGCGTGGAATTGTTCAGCACCACGAACTCGTAGGGCAGTTGCGGGCGTTCGCTGACGCGCGCCAGGCTCTGGCCGACGCGCGCGACGTAGGCGCTCAGCTCGGCATCGAGCACGTACTGCCCCCCCTCGCTCTGCTGGCTCGGCCCGTACTGCTGCTCGCCGGCGCGGATCTCCTGCTGCTCCGACACGAAGCTCGTCTCCGACGAGCCCGTGACCGGGTTGACGCCGCAACCGCCCAGGAGGCCGCCCAGCGCCAGGGTGGCCAGCACCGAACGCAATGGGTGGATGACTTTCATTGGGATAGAATCGCCGCGACGCAGGGACGTCCGCGATTCTATCGGCAGACTCCGCGTCCGTACCACCCGAATATTCCCCGGCCCCGGAACCGCGCATGCTGTTGATCGTATCGCCCGCGAAGACCCTGGACTTCGATTCCCCCGTTCCCCCGCACACCGCCACGCGCCCCGAGTTCCTGAAGGACGCCGCCCGGCTGATCGAGGGGTTGCGCGAGCTGCCGGTCGAGGCCGTCGGCAGGCTGATGTCGATCAGCCCGGAACTGGCCGCGCTGAACCATGCGCGCTTCCGCGACTGGCGCGCACGCGCCCCCGCGCGCGCCACCCGCGCGGCGCTGCTCGCCTTCCGCGGCGACGTCTACCTCGGCATGCGCGCCGACACCTTTTCCGCCGCCGAGCTCGCGTTCGCGCAGCAGCACCTGCGCATCCTGAGCGGCCTCTACGGCGTGCTGCGCCCGCTCGATGCGATCCAGCCCTATCGCCTCGAGATGGGCACGCAGTTCGCGACCGCGCACGGGCGCAACCTCTACGAATTCTGGGGCACGCGCATCGCCGCGGCGCTCGACGCGCAGGCGCGCGCCGCGGGCGCGCGCGAACTGGTGAACCTGGCCTCGCAGGAATACTTCCGCGCTGTCTCGAGCGGGCACCTGTCGGTTCCCGTGATCACGCCGGTGTTCAAGGAATACCGTGGCGGCACGCTGAAGATCGTGAGCTTCAGCGCCAAGCGCGCGCGCGGCGCGATGGCCGGCTTCGCGATACGGCACCGCCTGCGGCGCGCCGAGGAGCTGAAGCGCTTCGCCGAGGACGGCTACCGCTTCGACGCCGCGCTCTCCAGCGAGCGCGAATGGCTGTTCGTGCGCTAGTCGCCAGGGGGGCCGAGATGGAAAGACTGCCGTTTTCCGAAGCCTGCGAACGCAACAAGGACCCGATCCTCGCGGCGTTGCGCGGGCATTTCGCCGCCGCCACGCGCGTGCTCGAGATCGGCAGCGGCACCGGGCAGCACGCGCTGTATTTCGCCGCGGCGCTGCCGCACCTGCGCTGGCAGACCAGCGAGATGCCCGGGCACTGCGACGCAGTGCGCGCCTGGCTCGCCGCGCATCCGCAGCCGAACGTGCTGGCCCCGGTGGAGCTCGACGTTCGCGGCGCGTGGCCCGCGGGTCCATTCGACGCGATCTTCAGCGCCAACACCCTGCACATCATGGCCTGGGAGGGCGTGTGCGCGCTGTTCCGCGGCGTCGCGTCGTGCCTCGCTCCGGGCGGCGTGCTGGCGATCTACGGTCCCTTCAACTACGACGGGCGTTACACCAGCGCGAGCAACGCGGCCTTCGACGAGTGGCTGCGCGCGCGCGACCCCGCGAGCGGCATCCGTGACCACGAAGCGGTGGACGCGCTGGCGCGCGAGGCCGGACTGGTGCCCGTGGCCGATCACGCGATGCCCGCGAACAACCGCCTGCTGGTGTGGGCGCGCGCACCGCGGCCGTAGGTTCGGCTTCAGCCGAACACCCGACTGGCTGTACCGTGCACCGATTCATTGCGAGGAACGGATCATGTCCCTGCAACGCTTTCTCGATGCACAGGAGGGCATATACCAACAGGCGCTCGCGGAACTGCGCGCCGGGCGCAAGCGCACGCACTGGATGTGGTTCGTGTTTCCGCAGCTCGCGGGCCTCGGCCACAGCGCGACAGCCGTGCACTACGCGATCGCCGACCTCGCCGAGGCGCAGGACTTCCTCGCGCACCCGCTGCTCGGGGCGCGGCTCGAGGAATGCGCCCGCGCGCTGCTCGAGGTGCGCGGGCGCACGGCGCACGACATCCTCGGCTCGCCCGACGACCTGAAGCTGCGCTCCTCGATGACGCTGTTCGCG
>CAYXJM010000220.1:1765-4993 GCA_964465455.1 uncultured Klebsiella sp. | reverse complement strand
CGTGCGGGTCGTCGGCATTGAGCACGACCGCGCGGCGCGCCCGGGCCAGCACGCAACGCTTCAGCCGCGCCATGTCTTCCACCGTCTCGATGCCGAACTGACCGAGGTGCTCGGCGGTGACGTTGGTCCACACCGCCACGTCGCAGGCGTCGTACGCGAAGCCGAAGTCCGCGACCCCGCCACGCGCGGTTTCCAGCACCGCGACCGAGATGCGCAGGTCCTGCAGCACCGTGTAGTGCAGCAGCCCGCCCGAGCTGTCGCCGCTGTTGACGGTCTCGCCGGCGATGAACACGCCGTCGGTACAGGCCATGCCGGTGCGCTGACCCGCTGCGCGTAGCACGGCGTCGATCATGCGCGTCGTGGTGGTCTTGCCGTTGGTGCCGGTGATCGCGACCAGCGGGATGCGCCCGTTGCGGCCGGGCGGGAACAGCCAGTCCATGTACGCCTCGAGCACGCGGCGGTGCAGACCTGCGTCGGGTACCAGCCGGTCGAGCTCGGGTGCGATCGCGAGGTCGACCGCGGCGCTGCCGCCCTCGCGCGGCGCCGCGGCGAGATCGCGCGCGACCACGTCGAGCACGAAGAGCCCCAGGCGCAGCCGCGCGCCGACCCTGGCGAGCAGCGCGTGCCACTCGGGGTGCAGGGCGGTGGCGTCGCGGGCGCGGCCGTCCGCCAGCACGGCCGCGAGCCGGCCGTTGGCGACCACGAGGTGGTGCAGCGTGCCGGCGATCTCGCGCTCGAGCTGCACGCCGCGCTCGGGCGCGCGCAGCCGGCGCAGCGCCTGTTCCAGCGCGGCATCGGAGCCCACGCGCTGGCGCGCCGGGCCCGCGCCGCGCGCGAGCGGGCGCACCAGCACCGGGTAGCCGAGCGCGTGCGCGCTGCGTCGGGCCCGCAGCGGCGAGCTGCTGGCCGCGTGCGCGGGCAGCGGGGCGCCGGCGTCCGCGAGCAGCCGGTACACCGCGTCGAGCCCCTCGTGGAGCCGCAGCCGTTCGCCCGCGCCGTCCAGGCACAGCGTGCCGTCCAGCACGTGCTGCCGCTCGCCGAAGCCGAGCCGCAGCGCACCGTTCGCGCGCACGCGCCGCGCGCTCAGCGACCCGAACGGGTAGCGATCCCCCTTCATCCACGGGATGTCGCGCGCGCGCGCGATCGCGATCAGGACCCGGCTGTCACGCGGCAAGGCCCTGGCGCGCGCCCGCGCGGCGAAAGCCGCCACCGCCGCCGGCAGCGGCTCGGCGAGCGTCGCGGCGTCGCTGCCGGTCGCGACGCCGCGCTCGCGCAGGTACTCGTCGAGCAGGCGCATCGCCAGCGCGCACGCGGCGGCACCGGTTTCGTGGTCGTCGTACTCGACGCAATAGCGGATGGCGTGCGCGCCTTCCGTGCCGTCCACGGCGTACCAGAGCGCCTCGTGCCCGCCGGTACGCTGCAGCCACAGCGCGAGCGCCGCGTGGCAGCGCGCGAAGTCCGCAAGCGGTTCGGCCGGCGCGCCGGTCAGCGCGCCGGCGGCATCGAAGGCCGGCGCGTCGGCGAACTCCTGCGCGAGCGTCGACCCCAGCCAGCCGCCCAGCGCGTCCGCCTCGGCGCGCAGCCGCGCGCCGGCCTGCGGGGCGCAGGAGACGACCAGCTCCAGGGCCGGGCAGTCGCCCGCCCGGTGGCGGCCGGGAAACAGCTTGTAGGACTCGATCTTCATCAGCGGGCAACCTGCCGGGTTCTCGTGCCGGTGTCGCGCCAGGGCCCCGTCCGGACGGAGGCGGCCGCGCGCGTGCTAGGATTGCAGCAAATGCACCGGGCTGACCAGACGTGCGACGCGAGTCCGCCGTCCGGGCGTGCCGCGCCGGTGGCGTAGCGACGATCCCGATTGCCCCGAGGAGCCCGATGCCGTTGCCAGCCGATCCCGTCTCCCTTCCCGAGGAGCTGCTGCGCGAGAGCGCGCCACTCGCCTACCGCCTGGCCCACGCGCACTGCCCCGCGGGGCCGGAGGGCTGCCGCGACTATCACGCGATGTGGCAGTACTTCCGCCAGATCGGGCTGCTCACGACGATCGCCACCAACGGCGAATTCCTGGTCGAGACCCTCGGCCGCCTCGCGGCTGCGGGTCTCTGCCGGCGCGTGCTGGTGTCGGCTACCGCGGATTACGGCATGCTCGCGCACGTGCTGCACGCCTGTCGCCGCGCGGGCGTCGAACCCGCGATCACGGTCGTGGATCTCTGCGAGACGCCGCTCGCCCTGAACCGCTGGTACGCCGAGCGCATGGGCGCCGCGATCCACACCTGTCGCGCCAACGTGCTGGAGTACGCGGCCGAGGAGCCGTTCGACGTGGTGTGCACGCATTCCTTCCTCGGCCGGCTCACGCCCGAGGTGCGCATCGGGGTGCTCGGCAAGTGGCACGAGGTGCTGCGCCCCGGAGGGCGCGTGGTGACCGCGCAACGCGTGCGCTACGGCGCGCCGGAGATCACGCGCTACGATCCGGAAGAGATCGTGGAATTCCGCGAGCGCGCGCTGGCGCTGGCGCGGGCGAAGCAGCACGAGCTGGACCTCCCGGCGGAGTTCATCGCCGATGCCGCCGAGCATTACGCGGTCAGCAAGCGCTCGCGCGGCTTCGGATCGACCGCGGCGCTGCGCGCCCTGTTCGAGGACCACGGCTTCGCGCTCGAGCGCTTCGACAGCGGCGGCGAGGCCGAGCGGCGCCGCGACCGGCCCTCCTGCCCGACGCGCGGGTGGCAGTCCGAGCGCTTCCGCATCGTCGCGGTGCGGCGCTGAACATCCTTCGCCGCCCGGGGAGGTCCCGCATGCGGAACGATACGAAACGTCTCGCCGCCCTGCTGACCGCGCTCGGCCTGCCGCTCGCCGGGCTTGCCGATCCCGCGCAGCCCGCGCGCAAGTCGACGCAGCTGCTGCCGGAGATCGTGGTGGTCGGACAGCGCGTGGAACCGGCGCCGGCCATCACTTTCCACGAGACCACGAAGCTCGACTTCGAGGCGTGGAACGCCACCACCGTCGCCGAGGCGCTGACGCAGACGCCCGGGGTCAACGTGCAGTACGGCGCCGACTCGGGCGAGGCTAGGGCGTGGATACGCGGCTTCCGCGACCGCAGCGTGCTGGTGCTGTTCGATGGCATCCCGGTCGCATCGGCTTTCGAGGGCACCATCGACCTGAACGAGATCGCGATCGACAACGTCTCGCGCATCGTCACCATGGTCGCGGCGCCCTCGGTCATCTACGGCACCAACGGCA
>CAYXJM010000220.1:0-1665 GCA_964465455.1 uncultured Klebsiella sp. | reverse complement strand
TCGCGCATCGTCACCATGGTCGCGGCGCCCTCGGTCATCTACGGCACCAACGGCATCGGCGGCGTGATCGACGTGCGTCCCGCGGAACTGCCCGCGGAGCGCAGCGTCGCGGGCCGCGTCGAGCTCGGCGACAACGACGCGCGGCTGTTCAGCGCGAGCTATGCCGAGCGCCTCGGCGCGCTCGGGGTCGCGGCCGCCGGCAGCTACGCCGAGGCGGACGACTACCTGCTCTCGGGCGACTACAGCGCGACACAGAACCAGCCGGGCAGCCGGCGCGTGAACAGCGATTACGAGCGCCGCAGCGGCTTCCTGCGCCTGAGCCACGACAGCACGAGCCTCGGCGAGAGCGCGCTGCTGCTGAACGTCTCCGACAACGAGCGCGGCACGCCGCCGCAGGCCGGTGTGGACGACCCGGATTACCAGCGCCTCACCCGGTCCGAGCGGCGCACGGTGGGCTTCTCGCACAGTTTCGCCGCGCTTCCGGTCGCGCTGAAGCTCTTCCACAACGACTACGACTACGAGCTGGTCACCTACACCGACGCCGGTTACGACGAGGTCGACGAGATCGAGCGGGCGGACGACTACGCCTTCGGCGGCAAGGCCTACGCGACCATCGGGCTCGGCGCGAGCAACACGCTGGTCGCGAGCCTCGCCGGCGTCGAGGAAGTCTACGAGGCCGAGGAGGTCTTCCCCGGCGCCGACGAGGCGAGCCTCAGGACCTACAACGTGGCGCTCGAGGACGAGTGGCGGCTCACCGAGAGCGTGTCGGTCGCCCTCGGCGGCATATACACCTTCTTCGACCAGGTCGAGATCGGCGAGGACAGCAACGCGTTCAATCCGCAGCTCGTCGCGTCGTGGCAGCTCCCGGGCGGCGTGGCGCTGCGCGCCTCGGCGGCGCAGCGCAGCCGCTTTCCCAAGCTCCGCGAGCTCTACCGCCTGCGCTACGGCAACCCGGGCTTGAAGGAGGAGGTCGCCGACAGCTACGAGATCGGCCTGCGTTACGGTTTCGACAACGGGATCGCGCTCGACATGGCGGTGTTCCTGATCGAGCTCGACGGCATGATCGACCGGCCGACGCGCAACAGCCGCTACCAGAACCTCGAGGAGTCGGAGATCAGCGGCTTCGAGATCGCCGCCGGCGGCTGGCTCGGCGAGCGCACCTACCTGCACGCCGGATACAGCCTGGTCGACGCGGCCGAGGAGCTGCCCGGCGGCGGCGAGCGGCAGCTGCGCAGCCGCCCCGAGCACACCGTGACCGGCGAACTGCGCTACCGCTTCCCGAACCGGCTGCTGCTCTCGCTGAACGCCATCTACGTCGACGGCCTGCACGACCTCGACGGCGAGGACGCGTACCGGAAGATATCCGGCTACGTGGTCGCGCACGTCAAGGCCGCCTATCCCCTCGGCGAATCGCTGGAGTGCTACGCCTCCGTCGGCAACATCACCGACGAGGACTACGAGCAGAAACTCGGCTACCCGCGCGAGGGGCGGGCGCTAAGGGTCGGGCTGCAGTTCGAGCTGTGAGCGCATACCCTGCCGCCAGCGGCCCGGCGGATCATCGCGCCGGCGGCGGGGCCTGCCGTGAAGCCTGGATGCCGCAGATGAGGCCTGCGGGCATCCAGTAGTACAGCCAGATCCAGCCCGGGCTGGAGAGCAGGCACTTGC
>CAYXJM010000219.1:0-5034 GCA_964465455.1 uncultured Klebsiella sp. | reverse complement strand
CGGCCTTGGCCGCCGCGTAGTGGCACTGGTCGGGCTGCGCGCGCCAGCCGAGCACCGAGGCGTTGTTCACGATCACGCCGGCCTTGCGCGGCTGCATGATGCGCAGCATCGCGCGCGTCATGCGCATCGTGCCGGTCAGCGTGATGTCGAGCACGCGGTGCCACTCCTCGTCCGTCATGTCGACCAGCGCCTTCGTGCCGCCGAGGCCCGCGTTGTTGATCAGCACGTCGACGCCGCCCAGTTTCTCCTCGGCGGCGCCGACCAGCGCCTGCACCTGGGCTTCGTCGGTGACGTTGGCGACCAGGCCGAAGACCTGCTGCGTGCCGCCGAGCGCCTTCAGCGCCTCCACGGCCTGCGCGGTGCGCCCCTCGTGGATGTCGCTGATGAAGAGCGCGCGGCAGCCCTCCTCGACGCACTTCTTCGCGGCCGCGAAGCCGATGCCGGCGCCGGCCGCGGCGGTGATCAGGACGGACTTGCCGGCCAGCAGGTTGTGGCCTTCGACGTAGCGGGGGGAGAGCGTCATGACGGTTCCTCTTGCAGTGCCTGTTTCGGGTCGGATCGGGTTGCGCATTATGCCCGGCGAGCCCGCCTCGCGCGCGAGGCCGCACGTTACATCTTTTTACATCTTGTTGCAGTTCCGTGATTCGCGCCCTCACGCGAGCGGCCCATGCTTCACGCCACTACGAAGCCGCCCGCGGGAGAGTCGATCATGTCCGGATGTCATCGCAGGTCCGCGGTCCGCCGCGCCGTTCTCGCCGCCGTCGCGCTGGGCGCCTCGGGGCTGGGCTCGCACGCCGCGTTCGCCGTGCCCGCCTTCGCGCGCCAGACCGGCCAGGAGTGCGCGGCGTGCCACGTGGGCGGCTTCGGTCCGCAGCTCACGCCTTTCGGCAAGCAGTTCAAGCTCGGTGGTTACACGCTGACGGACGGCAAGTCCGGCCACATCCCGCTGTCGGCCATGCTCGTGGGCACCTTCGTGCACACCGACAAGGACCAGTCCGCCGATGCCGGGCCGCACGAGGACGACAACAACAACACGTCGCTGCAGGAGGCCTCGGTCTTCCTCGCCGGCCGGATCACGGACCACCTCGGGAGCTTCGTGCAGGGCACCTACTCCGACATCTCGCGCGACGTCTCGATGGACAACCTCGACGTCCGCTACGCGCGGACGCTGGATTTCCTCGGCAAGAGCACGATAGTCGGCGTGACGCTGAACAACAACCCGACCGTGACCGACGTGTCCAATGCCGTGCCCGCGTGGCGCTTCCCCTACATGGCATCGGAGCTGGTCCCGGGCAGCCTCGCGAGCCCGCTGATCGACGGCGGCCTCGAGCAGCAGGTGATCGGCGCCTCGGCGTACACCATGTGGAACGAGGCGGTCTACGCCGAGGTCGGCGGCTACCGTTCCCTCTCGCGCAGCACCCTCGACGACCTGAACGTCGACGACGACGCCGGCAGGCTCGGCGGCCTGAGCCCGTACTGGCGCCTCGGCTACTCGGCCGACGTGTGCGACGGTGCGTTCTCGGCGGGCCTCTTCGGCATGAACGCGAACCTCCACCCCGGCCGTGAACCGGGGCGCAGCGACAAGTACCGCGACGTCGGTGTCGAGGCCTCGTACCAGTACCTCGGGGACCGCAGGAACATCTACACCCTGAACACGAGCTACATCGACGAACAGATCGAGCGCGATGGCAGCGTGGCACTCGGCGACGCCGCGAGCCCCACGGGCAAGGTCAACCGCTTCGATCTGAGCGCGTCGTACTTCCGCGACCAGACCTGGGGACTGACGGCCGCGGTGTTCGACATCAGCGGAGACCGCGATCCGTCGCTTTACGCCCCCGAGGCCGACGCCGGCAGCCGCAAGGGCAGCGCCGACACCACCGGGCTCACGCTGCAGGCCGACTGGACGCCGTTCGGCAAGGAGAACTCGTGGAAGGCGCCCTACGCCAACCTGCGCCTCGGCGTGCAGTACACGATGTACGACAAGTTCAACGGCGCCAGCTCGAACTACGACGGCTTCGGCCGCGACGCGAGCGACAACAACGCGCTCTTCCTCTTCGCATGGACGGCCTTCTGATGCGCCACCACCGCGTTCGTCCCGCCAGCGCCGCCGCCCGGGCCTGCGCCGTGCTGCTCGGGCTGGCGACGCTGCCCGTCGCCGGCGTGCTGCGCGCCGACGCGCCCGGCGCCTCGGTCTTCGCCAGCGAGTGCTCCGTCTGCCACAGCGTGGCTCAGGGCAAGACCAAGGTCGGCCCTTCGCTGTTCGCCGTTGTCGGTCGTCCGGCGGGCAGCGTCGCCGGCTACAACTATTCCGACGCGATGAAGACGAGCGGACTGACCTGGACCGAGGAATCGCTGCAACGCTACCTGGAGAACCCCGCCGCGACCGTGCACGGCGTGCGCATGCCCTATCCCGGCCTCAAGGACGCCGCGAAGCGCAGCGCGCTCATCGCCTACCTTGCCACTGTCCGCTGAGACGGGCAGACGAGCGCGGCATCGACGACAGCGGGCGAGGATCGCGACATGAGGACGCTGATGACGCTGATGCTTGCGCTGGCGCTGAGTGCCGGCGCCGGTGCGTGCGCCGCGGATTCGCACCGCTGTGCCACCGGCACGCACTGGGACGCCACCCGGATGCGCTGCGTCCCCGACCGGGGCAAGTGAGGCCGCACCGGGGGATGCAAGGCGCTCGGGGCAACCCTTTGCCTCGTCCGCGGATGCTATATTGAGCGCCGCCCCGCTACGCGATCCCCCGCGCATGAACCCGCCGCGCCGCCACAGAACCCCGCCGTTCGGCCAGCCGCGACCGCGCGCACCGGTGCTGCTGCTGTGGCTGCTGCTGATCAACGTCCTCGCGGTGGCGGCGCTGTCGGTGCTGGCGCTGCGCGCGCAGGCTTCCCGGATCGAGGAGCACCGCCGCGTCGCCTCGCAGCATGCGCTCGCCGCGCTCGCCGCCCGTGTCGAGAACGTGCTGTACCAGGCCGTGCAGGCACCATTCCTGCTGCTGCGCAACGTGCCTCCGTCCTCGCTCACCGGGGACCGGCTCGACAGGCTGCGCATACTCGACCCGCATCTGCGCCTGCTGCTGGTGCTGAACGGCGATTTCACGCAGGCCAGCGGCGCGCCGGAACTGCCTGCCAACGAAATCCAGTTCCTGGCCGCGGCCGTCGAGGAACACGTGCTCGGCGAGGAGCTGCGCGGCATTCGTGCGCACACGACGCTGCGCAGCTTCGCCAGCGCCGACGCCGGCCCTCGCACCCTCTACGCCTTCGTTCCGCTCGGCGACGCGACCGAGCTCCTCGGCACGACGAACACGCGCGACGCCGGGGCCGGCCCGTGGTTGCTTCTCGGCTTCGACCTCGACGCGCTGGAGCAATCCGAATTGCGGCCGCTGTTCGCCGCCTTCGAGCGCGAGCACGGCACGCGCGTGGCCCTGCTGCCGCCCGATGCCTATGAGCAGGACAGCGCGGTCAGCATCAGCCTGGCGCGCCTTCTCCCGGGCTGGCGCATCGACGTCGTCGGCGCGGAGCCCGGCAGGACGGGCATCATCGAAGTGCTGGGCCCGGCATCGATCGCCGCAGCGCTCGGCCTGGTGCTGACGATCGCGCTGGTTTCGGTCGCGATCGTGCGCGCCCTCGGGCGCGAGCACGCGCTGGTGGAGCTGCGCAACCGCTTCGTGGCCAACGTCTCGCACGAGCTGAAGACGCCGCTGTCGCTGATCCGGATGTATGCCGAAACGCTGTATCTGCGGCGCCTGGACGACCGGGCCCGCGAGCACGAGTACCACCGCGTGATCCTGACCGAGGCGGAAAAGCTCTCGCGCATGATCGGCGACGTGCTCTCGTTCGCGCGCCTGCGCGAAGGCCTGCCGGTCGGCAGGATGGACGAGACCGACCTCGGCAAGACGCTGCGCGGGATCGTCTCGACCTACCGGCAGGAATGGGAAGGCCGCGGCGCCCGCATCGTGACGCACATCGCGGGCACGTTGCGGCCAGTGGCACACGATCCGCAGGCGATCACGCAGCTCGTGCTGAACCTCGTCGACAACGCGATCAAGTACGGCGGCCCGGACTGCCGCGTCGGGATCGGCCTGCGCGACGACGGGGACCGCACGCGCCTGGAGGTGATCGACCACGGTGCCGGCATCGAGCCGGCGAGGCGCCATCGCATCGGTCGTGCGGTGCGGCACGGACACGTGGTCGAAGACGCGCAGGGCAGCGGGCTGGGCCTGAGCCTGGTGCAGCAAATCGCCGACGCGCACGGCGCGCGTTTCGCGCTCGCCGACGCGGAGGGCCACAGCGGGCTGCGCGCGGAGGTCTCGTTCCCCCATCGTCACGGAGACGCATGAAAGCACGCGGCACGATACTGCTGGTGGAAGACGACCCGAGCATGCGCATGGGCCTCGAGGACAACCTGCGCATCGAGGGCTATGCGACCTTGAGCGCGCAAGACGGGCGCGAGGCGCGGCGACTGGTGCGCGAGCGCCAGCCGGACCTCGTGCTGCTGGACCGCATGCTCCCGGACGGGGACGGCAGCGCGCTGTGCCGGCAACTGCGCGCTGACGGCTTCCTGCAGCCCATCATCATGCTGACCGCCAAGGGCGAGGAGATGGACAAGGTCATCGGCCTCGAATCGGGCGCCGACGACTACCTCGTGAAGCCCTTCGGGCTGCGCGAACTGCTCGCGCGAATCCACGCCGGCATGCGGCGCAGCGGCGCGTGGCGCGCGGCGGGCGGCGACGTGCAGGTGGGTGCCGCGCGCGTTGACTTCCAGCGCCACAGGATCGTGCGCGACGGCGCGGAGCTCGACTGCAGCGCGCGCGAACTCGCGCTGCTGCGCTACCTCGTCGAGCGGCGCGGCCAGGTCGTCTCGCGCGAGGCGCTGCTCGAGATCGTGTGGGGCCGGCCGACCGACATCACGACGCGCACCGTCGACAACTTCATCGTCCGGCTGCGCCGCAAGATCGAGGCGGACCCGGCGAACCCGCGCGTGCTGCTCACCGTGCACGGCAGCGGCTACAAGCTGGTCGCGGACTGA
>CAYXJM010000218.1:0-5037 GCA_964465455.1 uncultured Klebsiella sp. | reverse complement strand
GCGCCGCAGGACCACGGCATCGCGCTGTCGCCGATGCCCAACCAGGCACCGGTGGTCCCGGTCGAGGTGGACAGGCAGGTCGACCTGAACCGCGCCGCGGAGCGCGCGGGCATCGACAGCCGGGAACTGCTCAGCCTGAATCCGGCCTACAAGCGCGGCCTGACGGCGCCGAACACCAGCACCACACTGCTGGTGCCCGCGGACGAAAAGGCGAGCTTCCTGGCCGCGGTATCGGGGCAACCCGCGGCGGCCGTCGCCCCCGCGCCCGACGCGCGCGCCGAGCGCTACCGCGTGCGCACGGGCGACAGCCTCCTCGCCATCGCGCGGCTGCACCGCACCACGCCCGAGGCGCTGCGCGCCCTGAACGGCCTGCAGGGCGACCGCCTCGCGACCGGACAGGAGTTGCGGCTGCCGGCGGATGCGGTCGTGCCGCCGCGCAGCTTCCCCTCCGGGGAGAGCGTGGCGCTGAAGAACCACGGGCTCTACACCGTGAAGGCCGGCGACAGCCTGTCGCTGATCGCGAAGCGCTTCGGCACCAGCACGCAGCGGCTGGCGGAGCTGAATGCCATCGGCAGCCGCGCGACGCTGCGCATCGGCCAGCAGCTCAAGGTGCGCGACGTAGCGGCGCACGACGCCGACCCCGGCGTGATCGCGGCCGCGCAAGGCCGGCGCAAGGTCAATTACACGGTGCGCGGCGGCGACTCGGTGGCGCGCATTGCGGATCGGTTCAATGTCGGCGTGGGCGAGGTGCTGGAGTGGAACGGGATGGATCCGGCCCGACCCCTGATCCGACCGGGCCAGGTGCTGGTACTCTACGTCGAGCAGAAACTGGCGGACGCGCGCACGTCCGGGTGAACGCGCCGCGCGCCGGCTCTGCGACCAGGATCCAGCCCACGGGGAGCACGAGATGAGCGACAGCGGAACGACGAGGAAGCGCGGTGCCGGCCGTCCGGCGGCACGCGGTGCGGCGGCGCGCAGGACGACGGCACGCGTGCCGCCCGAGGAGGCGCCACCACGCAGCGAATCGCCCTTGGGCTCGCTGTTCGACAGCCTGACCGACCTCACCACGGACCTCACCAGCTCCGCGCTGAAGCTCGCCTCGCGCACCCGCGAGAGCGCCGCGCGCGCCATCGCGCGCTCGCCCGAGCAGCTGCGCATGATGGCTTCGGCCGGCGAATCGCTGCGCGACATGCGCGAGGTCACGGGGATGACCGTGCTCGAGATCTCGGACGCGCTGAACCTGCGCGACAAGAGCGTGTGGGAAGCGGTGGAGGACGGGCGCGAGGTGCTCTCCTTCGAACTGATCCTGCGCCTCGCCTCGCTGGTGGCGCGCAACGACCCGCTGCCCTTCGTGCTCAAGTACACGCGCACCTACCACCCGCGGCTGTGGGAGATCCTGCACGAGCTGAAGATCGACCAGCTGCCGATCCAGTTCGAGCGCGAGCGGAATTTCATCAACATCTACCGCCGCCACGACACCGCGCGACAGCTCTCGGACGAGGGCTTCGAGCGGGTGCTGAAGTTCACGCAGCACGCCTTCGACATGGCGATCCATTTCGTCACGGAAGTCGACGGAGCCGCTGGCGCCGGGACCGGCGACGAGCATGCCGGCGCGCACGCCCGGGGCGGCGCGCGCAAGCGCGGCGTCAGGCGCGCGCGGCGCTGAGCGCGAGGCGCCGGAAGCAGTCGCGGGAATGGTCGTTGACCATGCCGGTCGCCTGCATGTGCGCGTACATCACCGTCGATCCCACGAAGCGGAACCCGCGCCGCTTCAGGTCGCGGCTGAGCGCGTCCGATTCCGGGCTGCTCGTGCGATAGTCGGCGAGGGTGACGGGCGCACTGGCGCGCACGGTTCCCCCGACGAAACTCCACAGGTAATCGCTGAACGATCCGCGCTCCTCGCACAGCGCGAGGAAGCAGCGCGCGTTGTCGCGCGCGGCACGGATCTTGAGGCGGTTGCGGATGATCCCGGGATCGCGCAGCAGCGCCTCGATCTTCGCGTCGTCCCAGGCGGCCATCCGCTCGGGATCGAAGCCGTCGAAGGCGCGCCGGTAGTTCTCGCGCTTGCTGAGCACCGTGTACCAGCTGAGTCCCGCCTGCGCACCCTCCAGCACGAGGTACTCGAACATGCGGCGGTCGTCGTGCACCGGCACCCCCCACTCCGTGTCATGATAGGCGACATACAAGGGCTTGCGCAGATCGACCCATGGGCAGCGTTGCGGCTCGGCCATTCCCCTTCTCCCGCGATCCCGTCGCCACGCACTGTAACAGTGCCGTGACCGGGCACCAATGCGCCGCGAGGCCGCGCGCGCGTGGCGCGATCGCCCGCGTTGCGCTGTTGCTGCTCCTGCTGCTGGCCGGGGCCGGGGCCAGCGCGGAGCTGCGTGTGTTCGAGCCGCGCCACGCCGACCCGGAATCGCTGTTGCCGGTGGTGCAATCGCTGCTCGGGCACGGCGAGTCCGCGAGCGTCCACGGCAACACGCTGGTGCTGAATGCCGGCGCCGGTACCCTGCGCCGTGTCGACGAACTGCTGGCACAGCTCGACCGTCCGCCGCGCAACCTGCTGATCAGCGTGCGTCAGGGCGGCGCGGCGGTGGCGCGCAGCCAGGACGCAGAGCCCGGCAGCAGCCGCCAGATCGGCACGCGCGCCGACGGCGGCGAGAACAGCGTGCGCGCGCTCGAGGGGCGCCCGGTGCTGGTGCGCGCAGGCGCGCTGGTGCCGCTCGCGGGCGAGGGCTACTGGGGCGCGGGCGTGCGCTACGAGGACGTGAGCGAGGGCTTCGTGGTGCGCGCTCGCCTCGCGGGCGACCAGGTGCTGCTCGACATCGAGACGCGCAACGACCGCGTCGAGGGTGGCGTCGTGCGCACCGGCGCGCTGCACACCAGCGTGAGCGGCGGCCTCGGCGAATGGATCGCCGTGGGCGGCAGCCGCGCCGGCAGCCGCACGGGCACCGCTCCGGGTGTCAGCTACAGCACGCGCGGCAACGCCGCGGACCTGGTGGAGGTACGGGTCGAGGCCGTCGAGTGATCGCGTAGTCCCGCACCCGGACGGGCCGGGAAGCCGCCTACTCGATGGTCAGCGGCGCGTTCCCGCCCCCCTTCAGCACGTCGACCTGGTTCTGCAGCCAGCCCACCAGCCAGAAATTGCCGGTCGTGCAGAAGGTCTTCGCGTCGGCCAGCAGGGTCTCGTGCACCGCGATCGCCAGCTCCCGCGCGGCGGCGTTCGCGGGGTCCGCGTTCAGCACGATGTCCAGCAGGTGCAGGGCCTGCTCGGGCTGGCCGTCGGACGCCTTGCGGCGGGCGCGCTCGACCAGCTGCTCCGCCCCCGCGAGCTCCAGCAGGTCGGCATGGACCGCCTTCTGCGGCACGCTGTAGAGCTCCGTGGTGGATTCGTGCTTGAACCAGCCGGCATAGTTCTCCCATATGGCGCGGATGCCCCAGTTCAGCTTGCCGTAGCCCTGCCCGATCTCGCTTTCCGGGGGAATCCGGATCTCGTCCTGCAGCGTGTGGAGGTCCTTGCCCGCATTCATCCCGTCGACCACGGCGTCGTGCACGTGCCGGACGGCATCGCGGTAGGCGGTGAGCTCCGTGCGGATCAGCTCGGCGCCGCGGACCGGTTCGTGGTGGCCGTAGAGCAGCAACTCCGCCCCGAGATCCAGCACGGTCTGCGCCGCCGCCGCGCAGGTCAGGGCGTCGCGGTAACGATCGCCGCGGATGGTCACGAGGTTCGGGAAGTGACCGAAGGGACAGCCGAAGAGATTGCCGGTGAAAACGATCCGGTGCTGCGGCAACCACACGACCAGGGAGTCGTTGGTCTCCGCGCCCGGCACGGCGATCAGCACCACCTCCAGGCCGCCCAGCGTGAATTCGTGTCGCCGCTCGAAGGTGATATCCGGCGTCGGGCGGTCCTGCGGATTGATCTTCGTGTAACCCGCTTCGGCGTAGCGCCGGAAGACCCGGGCGAAATCGTCGCGGAAGCGGAACGCCGACCGGGCGGCACGGAACTGCTGCAGGCGCGCATCGTAGGCCTGGTGCTCGACGTTGCCCGCCTGGGCGATGTAGCGCAGCCCCGGGTGCAGGTCGCGGAAGTACTGCACGCCACCGACGTGATCGACGTGGCCCTGCGTGGTGATCAGGTACCTGAGGGGCACGTTCGAGAACTTCCCGAGGTTGTGGCGATAGACCGGCGCCTCGAAACCCATGCCGCTGTTGATCAGGATGCCCCCCTCCGGGGTCTCGATCAGGTAGACGTTGGAATTGCCCTCGCACATCACGATGAAGTCGTTGATGCGCGCGCAGCCCTTGTCGAACTCGGCGGCGGCAGGGGCGACGCGACGGCTCTTGTAGAGGGGTTCTCTCATCGTGCTGGCTCCACGGCGCGAATCGGGGAAGCTAGGCGTAACGCTTCGCCAGTGCGGTCCAGGTGTCCACGATCACGTCGGGGTTCAGCGACATGCTCTGGATGCCCTGCTCCACCAGCCAGGCGGCGAGATCCGGGTGGTCCGAGGGGCCCTGGCCGCAGATGCCGATGTAGCGCCCGTTGCGATTGCAGGCGTCGATCGCGAGTTTCAGCAGCGTCTTCACCGCCTCGTCGCGCTCGTCGAAGATGCCCGCCACCAGGCCCGAGTCGCGGTCGAGTCCCAGCGTGAGCTGGGTCAGGTCGTTGGATCCGATCGAGAAGCCGTCGAAGTGCTGCAGGAAGCGGTCCGCGAGCAGCGCGTTGCTCGGAATCTCGCACATCATGATCACGCGCAGCCCGTTCTCGCCGCGCTTGAGCCCGTTCGCGGCCAGCAGTTCCACCACCTGGCGCCCCTCCTCGACCGTGCGCACGAAGGGCACCATGACCTCGACGTTGTCGAGGCCCATCTGCTCGCGCACGAAGCGCAGCGCGCGGCACTCGAGCTCGAAGCAGTCGCGGAAGCTGCGGTCGACGTAGCGCGAGGCGCCGCGGAAACCGAGCATCGGGTTCTCCTCGACCGGCTCGTACTGCTGGCCGCCGACGAGGTGCGCGTATTCGTTGGACTTGAAGTCGGACAG
>CAYXJM010000217.1:2388-5069 GCA_964465455.1 uncultured Klebsiella sp. | reverse complement strand
TCAGCAGGAACTCGATCAGCGCCTTCTGCGCGTGCAGGCGGTTCTCGGCCTCGTCCCAGATCACGGTGTCGGGCGCGTCCATCAGCTCGGCGCTGATTTCCTCGCCGCGGTGGGCAGGCAGGCAGTGCAGGTAGATGGCGTCCGGGGCGGCGACGTCCAGCAGGCGACGCTCGAGCTGGTAGCCGGCGAAGGCCTCGGCGCGCTTCGCCTGCTCGGCTTCCTGGCCCATCGAGGCCCACACGTCGGTCGCGAGCAGGTGCGCGCCGCGCGCGGCGTCGAGCGGATCGCGCACGATCGTGACGCGCCCGGCATTGGCGCGCAGCAGGTCCTCGCGCGGCTCGTAGCCGGCGGGACAGGCGATGCGCAGCTCGAAATCGAACTGCCGCGCCGCGTTGATGTAGGACTGGCACATGTTGTTGCCGTCGCCGATCCACGCCACCTGCCTGCCGCGGATGCTGCCGCGGTGCTCGACGAAGGTCTGCACGTCCGCCAGCAGCTGGCACGGATGGAAGTCGTCGGTCAGGCCGTTGATCACGGGCACGCGCGAGTATTCGGCGAAGCGCTGCACCATGCTGTGCGCGAAGGTGCGGATCATCACGATGTCGACCATCGCGGAGAGAACGCGCGCGGTGTCCTCGACCGGCTCGCCGCGGCCGAGCTGGGTGTCGCGCGGCGACAGGAACAGCGCGTGGCCGCCCATCTGCGCCATGCCGGCCTCGAACGAGACGCGGGTGCGGGTGGAAGACTTCTCGAAGATCATTCCCATGACGCGGTGCGGGCCGATCGTGCCGCGGCCGGCGCCCTGCGGGTCGGCCTTCATCGCGATCGCGCGCGCGATGACCGCCTCGAGTTCCTGCGGGTCCAGGTCCAGCAGGGTCAGGAAATGTCTGGCCGCCATGGCGCGTGCTTCCGCTGCAGGGGGTGCGAGGGGTCAGGCGGCGCTCTGCGCGCCGTCGGCCTGGGCCGCGATCAGGGTGGCCAGCGTGTCGACGATCTGGTCGACCTCGGCCGCCTGGATCACCAGCGGCGGCAGCAGGCGGATCACGTTGTCCGCCGTGACGTTGATCAGCAGGCCCTGCTCGAGCGCCGCCTGCACGAGGTGGCCGCAGGGTTCGCGCAGCTCGACGCCGACCATCAGTCCGCGCCCGCGCACCTCGACCACGCCGGGGATTCCCGCGAGACGCGTGCGCAGTCCCTGCAGCAGGCGCTCGCCCATGCGGGCCGCGTTGGCGCACAGCCCGTCGGCGACGAGGGTGTCGAGCACGGCCAGCGCCGCGGCGCAGGCGAGCGGGTTGCCGCCGAAGGTCGAGCCGTGGTTGCCGGCGTGGAACACGCCGGCGGCCTTGCCGCGCGCCAGGCAGGCGCCGATCGGCACGCCGTTGCCGAGGCCCTTCGCGGTGGTCAGCACGTCGGGCAGGATCGCGGTGTGCTGGAAGGCGAACATCTTCCCGGTGCGCCCGTTGCCGGTCTGCACCTCGTCCAGCATCAGCAGCCATCCGTGCTGGTCGCACAGCGCGCGCAGGCCTTCGAGATAGCCTTCGGGCGCGAGCCGGATGCCGGACTCGCCCTGGATCGGCTCGACCAGCACCGCGACGATGCTGTGGTTGTTGCGCGCGATGCTCGCGATCTCGTCGAGGTCGCCGAAGCGCGCGCGCACGAAGCCGCTCACGAGCGGCTCGAAGCCCGCCTGCACCTTGCGGCTCCCGGTCGCCGAGAGCGTGGCCAGCGTGCGGCCGTGGAAGGAGTGCTCCATCACGATGATCGCGGGCTTGTCGATGTTCTTCCCGTGGCCGTACATGCGCGCGATCTTGATCGCGCACTCGTTGGCCTCGGCGCCGGAGTTGCCGAAGAACACGTTGTCCATGCCGCTCAGCGCGACGAGGCGGTCGGCGAGCTCGCGCTGGCGCGCGATGCCGTAGACGTTGGAGGTGTGCAGCAGGCGCGCGGCCTGCTCCTGGATGGCGCGCGTGACCGCGGGATGCGCGTGCCCCAGCCCGCAGACCGCGATGCCCGCGAGCGCGTCGAGGTAGCGCCGGCCCTCGGTGTCGTACAGCCAGACGCCTTCGCCGCGCTCGAAGCAGACTTCGAGCCGCTTGTAGGTGGGCATGATCGACGTCGGATCCATGGTGCGCCTCGTTGCAGGGTTGCCAAAACGCAAAGAGGCAGCCCTTGCTGCCCCCGTGAAAAGCGGCCGATGCTACTCGCGCGGCCGTGCCGGCGCAAGGAACGATGTGCGTACAAATGCGCAAACGCGCGACGGCGTCACGGCTCGCGGGGTAATTCCCGATCAATTTACTGGGTCATAGCGGGGGAGTCGTGTAGACTCCGGGACCGGTTCAACGCTTGCGCACGAGGTCAATGCAGCACATGTCCCAGGACATCATGGAAATCATCAGGCAGCAGATCGAGAGCAACCCGATCATCCTGTACATGAAGGGTTCGCCCAACCAGCCGCAGTGCGGCTTCTCGGCGCGCGCCTCGCAGGTGCTGATGGCCTGCGGCGAGCGCTTCGCCTATGTCGACATCCTTGCCAACCCCGAGATCCGCGCCAACCTGCCGGCCTACGGCAACTGGCCGACCTTCCCGCAGCTGTGGATCGACGGCGAGCTGATAGGCGGGTCGGACATCATTGCCGAGATGTACGAGAAGGGCGAGCTGCAGCCGCTGGTGAAGGAAGCGGC
>CAYXJM010000217.1:0-2288 GCA_964465455.1 uncultured Klebsiella sp. | reverse complement strand
GCGGTCTTCTCGCAGTCGTAGCTGGCGCGGTGCGCCTTGCGCGTGCTGAACTCGATGCCGGCCAGCGCGCAGGCCTTGGCGAGCACGGTCTGGCCGAAGGCCATGCCGGCCAGCGTCACGGTGTCGAAGGTGCTGAACGGGTGGAAGGGGTTGCGCTTGATCTGCTGGCGCTCCGCGGCGGCAAACAGGAAGCCGTGGTCGAAGAACGCGTTGTGGCCGACGAGGATCGCGCGCTTGCAGCCCGCGGCGCGCACGGCCTGGCGGACTTCGGAAAACAGGCTCCTGAGCGCCTCGCCCTCGTCGACGGCACCGCGCCCGGGGTCGTAGGGATCGATGCCGGTGAAGTCGAGCGAAGCCTGCTCGATGTTCGCTTGCGCGAACGGCAGCACCGCGTGGCTGAACGTCGGCCCGCACACCAGGTCGCCCGATTCGTTCATCTCGATCGGCGTCGCTGCCACTTCCAGCAGCGCATCGGTGCGCGCGTTGAAACCGCCGGTCTCCACGTCCAGCACCACCGGCAGGTAACCGCGGAAGCGCGCTGCCATCAGCGACCCGACGTTGCCGGTCGCCTCCGCTTCCAGCAGCCAGTCGTTGCGGTCGCGCGCCATCTCAGCCCTCCGCGGCGCTGACGCGCCACGCGATCGTTTCTCCCGCGCACATCGGGACCAGCTCGTCCGCGCCGAAGGCGAATACCGCGGGAGCCTGCCACGGCTCGCGGCGAAGGCGCAGGCGGCGGGTGTTGCGCGGCAGGCCGTAGAAATCCGGCCCGTGGATGCTCGCGAAGGCTTCGAGCCGCGCCAGCGCGCCCTCGGCCTCGAACACCGCCGCGTAGCTCTCGAGCGCCGCGTGCGCGCTGTAGATGCCGGCGCAGCCGCTGGCGCACTCCTTGGTGCCGCGCGCGTGCGGCGCCGAGTCGGTGCCGAGGAAGAAGCGCGGCGAGCCGCCGGTGGCGGCGCGGACCAGCGCCTGCTGGTGGGTGTTGCGCTTCAGCACCGGCAGGCAGAAGAAGTGCGGGCGGATCGCGCCGGCCAGCATGTGGTTGCGGTTGTAGAGCAGGTGGTGCGGCGTGATCGTGGCCGCGAGGTTCGGCGGCCCGGCCTCGACGAAGGCCACCGCCTCGGCGGTCGTGATGTGCTCGAAAACCACCCTGAGCGCCGGGAAGTCGGCGAGCAGCGGCGCGAGCACGGTGTCGATGAACACCTTCTCGCGATCGAACACGTCGGTTTCCGCTCCGGTGACCTCGCCGTGCACCAGCAGGGGCATCCCGAGCCGCTCCATCTCGGCGAGCGCCGTGCGACAGCGGGCCAGGTCGGTGACGCCCGCGTCGCTGTTGGTGGTGGCGCCCGCCGGGTACAGTTTCACCGCGTGCACGCAGCCGCTCGAGCGCGCGCGCGCGATCTCGGCGGCCGGCGTGTTGTCGGTGAGGTACAGCGTCATCAGCGGCTCGAAGTCGCGGCTGACCGCCGGGTCGAGTGCCGCGAGTATGCGCGCGCGATAGGCGAGCGCGTCCGCCGTGGTGGTCACCGGCGGCTTCAGGTTCGGCATCACGATGGCGCGCCGGAACACCCGCGCCGTGGCGTTGACCGTGAGCGCCAGCGCCGCGCCGTCGCGCAGGTGCAGGTGCCAGTCGTCGGGTTGCAGTATCTCGAGCTCTTGCATCGGGGCGGCGCCGTGCGTTTGGAGGCCGCGATGCTAGCGGAAAAAGCGCGGCAGAGGTACCGCGACCCCGGCCGCGCCGCCCGCCCCGCGCCGCCGCCGCGACGGCCGGCGGCGGTTCGCTTCATTTTTGCCGCTGCCGGCGATGGGATCGCGACGACGGCGCGGCTAGAATGTCCGGCCCGTTTTCCGCGCAGCCCCTTCGAGTGGAGGTCCGTCATGAGTTCAGTCAAGAAAGTCGTCCTGGCCTATTCCGGCGGCCTCGACACCTCGGTGATCGTGCGCTGGCTGCAGGAGAACTACCGCTGCGAGGTGGTGACCTTCACCGCCGACATCGGCCAGGGCGAGGAACTCGAACCGGCGCGCGAGAAGGCGAAGCTGCTGGGCGTGAAGGAGATCCACATCGAGGACCTGCGCGAGGAGTTCGCGCGCGACTTCGTGTTCCCGATGTTCCGCGCCAACGCGATCTACGAAGGGGAATACCTGCTCGGCACCTCGATCGCGCGCCCGCTGATCGCCAAGCGCCTGGTGGAGATCGCCCGGGATTGCGGCGCCGACGCCATCTCGCACGGCGCCACCGGCAAGGGCAACGACCAGGTGCGCTTCGAGCTCGGCGCCTACGCGCTGATGCC
>CAYXJM010000216.1:3838-5070 GCA_964465455.1 uncultured Klebsiella sp. | reverse complement strand
AAGGACGTCACGCAGGCGATCATCGACATGACCAACGGCGGCGTCGACTACAGCTTCGAGTGCATCGGCAACGTCAAGGTCATGCGCCAGGCGCTCGAGTGCTGCCACAAGGGCTGGGGCCAGAGCTGCATCATCGGCGTGGCCGGCGCCGGGCAGGAGATCTCGACGCGGCCCTTCCAGCTGGTCACCGGGCGCGTGTGGCGGGGCTCGGCCTTCGGCGGGGCGCGCGGGCGCACCGACGTGCCGAAGATCGTCGACTGGTACATGGACGGCCGCATCAGGATCGACGAGCTGATCACGCACACGATGCCGCTCGAGGACATCAACAAGGCCTTCGACCTGATGCACGCGGGCGAGAGCATCCGTTCGGTCGTGATGTACTGAGGCGCGCCATGGAACAGATCGGATCGCACCGCTGCTTCGGCGGCCAGCAGCTGCGCTTCACGCACCGCTCCGCGACGCTCGACTGCGACATGGTGTTCTCGCTGTACCTGCCGCCGCAGGCCGAGTACGCGCCGGTGCCGCTGCTGCACTGGCTCTCGGGGCTCACGTGCACCGACGAGAACTTCGTGCTGAAGGCGGGCGCGCAGCGCTACGCCGCGAAGCACGGCATCGCGATCCTCGCGCCCGACACCAGCCCGCGCGGCGAATCGGTGCCCGGGGATCCGGAAGGGGCGTGGGACCTCGGGCACGGCGCGGGCTTCTACGTCGACGCCACGCGCGAGCCGTGGCGCGCGCACTACCGCATGTACGACTACGTGAGCCGCGAGCTGCCGGCGCTGGTGAACGCGAAGTTCCCGGTGCTGGCCGACCGGCAGGCGATCAGCGGCCACTCGATGGGCGGGCACGGGGCGCTCACGATCGCGCTGAAGAACCCCGGGCAGTTCCGCTCGGTCAGCGCCTTCGCGCCGATCTGCTCGCCGACGCGCTGCCCCTGGGGCGAGAAGGCGTTCACGAACTACTTCGGCGAGGATCGCGCCGCGTGGGAGGCGCACGACGCCGCGCTGCTGCTGGCCACCGCGGCGGAGAAGCTGCCGATGCTGGTCGACCAGGGCGAGGCGGACGGCTTCCTCGCCGCGCAACTGAAGCCGGAGCTGCTGCAGCAGGCGGCGCAGGCCGCGGCGTACCCGCTGCGCCTGCGCATGCAACCCGGCTACGACCACAGCTACTTCTTCATCGCCTCGTTCATCGGCGAGCACATCGCGTTCCACTCGGAGCACCTGCACGATGCG
>CAYXJM010000216.1:0-3738 GCA_964465455.1 uncultured Klebsiella sp. | reverse complement strand
CGCCTCGTTCATCGGCGAGCACATCGCGTTCCACTCGGAGCACCTGCACGATGCGATCGTCCCCGGCGGCCGGGCATGAACGCGCCGCGCGACGCCGCGGCGGACTGCTTCGAGTCGCTCGCGGTGCGGCGCTGGAGTGGGACGGCGCCAGGGTCTTGTGGGAGCGCGCCCTGCGCGCGACCGGACGAGGAATCCCGCGACGCGATCGCGCTCGAAACGCCCGTCGCGCTCAGCTACAACGGCCTGTCGCACGTCGTGATGATGCTGACGCCGGCGGACCTCGAGGACTTCGCGCTGGGCTTCAGCCTGAGCGAGGGCATCGTCGAGCGTCCGGCACAGATCTACGCGCTGGAGACACTCGCGCACGCCGGGGGACTGGAAGTCGCGATCACGCTGGGCAACGAGCGCTTCCAGCACCTGAAGGACCTGCGGCGCAACCTGGCCGGGCGCACGGGCTGCGGGCTGTGCGGCGCCGAATCGCTCGAGCAGGCCGTGCGGCCGGTGCCGCCGGTGGCCTGCGACACCGTGATCGGGGCGGCCGCCATCCAGCGCGCGCTGGCCGCGCTCGATGCGTGGCAACCCCTGCAACGCGCGACGGGCGCGGCGCACGCGGCGGCCTGGTGCGACAGCGACGGCACGATCCGGCTCGCCCGCGAGGACGTGGGCCGGCACAACGCGCTCGACAAGCTGATCGGGGCGCTGGCGCGCTCGGGCGAACCGCGCGGCGGGGGCTTCGCGCTGGTGTCGAGCCGCGCCAGCTACGAGATGGTCGCCAAGGCCGCGCAGGCGGGCATCGGCATCCTCGTCGCGGTGTCGGCCCCGACCGCGTTCGCGGTGCGGCTGGCGGCGGAGGCGGGCGTCACGCTGGTGGCCTTCGCGCGCGCGGGGCGGCTGTCCGTCTACACACGCCCCGAGCGGCTGCTGTAACAATTTTCCGGTGGATCGCGCGGCGCACGCCGGCGTAGGCTAGGGCCGTCGCGATCCGGCGCCGCCGCGAGCGGTGCCCCGACCGGAGGCAAGCCCATGCGCCGTCTGCTCCCCGTGAACCGCCCTCTGTTCCCCGCCTGCCTGCTGGCCGTCGCGCTCGCGGCCGCGCCGCCCGCCGCTTCGGCGGCCGGCAAGATCGGGATCATCGGCGACAGCATGGCGGCGGGGACGCACAGTCTCGACACGTGCGGCTCGCTCGACATCGTCGACTGCCTCGAGGAGCGCGGTGGCTACCAGGACCGCGGCTGGAGCTACGCGCGCGGCGTGCACGACTGGTCGCTGGCGTCGCGGCTGGGATTCACGCAGGCGCAGGTCGTCGACGCCGCCGACGACGGCGAGGAGTGGAAGGACGCCTACGACCAGGCCGCGCGCGTGCTGTCCGACCCGGCCGTGAACACGGTGCTGATCGGTCTCGGCGCCAACGACATCTGCCAGGCGAGCGGGCACGACTACACCGGCGATCTGGAACGGGTGGCCGGGCACATCGACCGCACGCTGCAGCTGCTGACCGAGCGCCTCCCGGCGGGCAGCACGATCTACTGGACCGCGGTTCCCGACGTCGCCGGGCTCTACGACATGCTGCGCGATCGCGACCACAACCTGCTGTTCGAGAGCTGCCAGGCGACCTGGGACCTCGACACCGGCAAGGTCCTGGACGGCGCGGCCGAGGACGCCTGCGACCACTACTTCGACAACGAGCTGTGCCGGCTGGCCGACACGCAGGAGGAGGCCAAGGACCGCATCGTCTCGTTGTTCCTCGACCGCCTGCTCGAGGCCGAGGGCGTGGACGAGGGCCCCTGCGGCAAGATCCTGTCGAGCAAGTCGACGGACGAGGACCGGCGCGAGGCGCGCGAGTTCACCGCGAACCTGAACGCCCTGATGGCCTCGAAGGCCGCCGCGTTCGACGGCCGCAACGGCGTGCGCGTGCGCTACAGCGAACAGGTGTACCGGCCGACCCGGCCGCTCGGGCCCGAGCACATCTCCCACTTCGACTGCTACCACCCGAGCCGCGCCGGCCAGGTGTTCCTGGCCGAGCAGATCTGGCGCGGCTTCGACGGCAACCGCACGGTCGCCCACGACGCGTTCACCGAGGACTTCGACACGGCCGAGTACTGCCACGACGATCGCGCCGCGTGGAACGGCTGCTGGACGGAACGCGAGGACGACGGCAATCCGGCCACCGGTGACGTGCGCATCGCCGACGGACGCCTGCAGGTCGGTGACAGCGGCACCGCGCTGGAGCGCGGTTTCGCGCTCGGCGGCTACGACCACGCCTGGCTCGCCTTCAACTGGGCGCGCGACGGGCTCGACCGCGCCGCGGACTACGTCGCGGTGGAGGTGTCGGCCGACGGCGGCGCGAGCTGGGCCGAAGTGGAGCGCCTGGCCGGCGACGCCGACGACTTCGGGCTGCACCGCGGCGGCTACTACGACATCAGCGAATTCGCCTCGCCCGACACGCGCATCCGCTTCCTCGCCGCGCCGGGGCTGGGCTCGTCCGACCGCGTGCTGTTCGACAACCTGCGCCTGATCGCGTGGAACGCGACACCGGTGCTCGCGCGGCCCGAAGTGCCGGCGCCGGGCTCGATACAGGGCGGGGTGGGGCTGATCCGCGGCTGGGCCTGCGATCCGCGCGAGGTGGCGATCGCGATCGACGGCGCCGGCCCGATCCCGGTCGCCTGGGGCGGGCAGCGCGCCGACACCGCCGGCGTCTGCGGGGACGCCGCCAACGGCTACGGCATGGTGCTGGCGTGGGGGCTGCTGGGCAACGGGCCGCACCGCCTGCAGACCTACGTCGACGGCGCGCTGGTCGACGAGGCCGGCTTCGACGTGCTCGCGCTCGGCAGCGGCTTCGAGACCGGCTGGCACGGCGAATACGTGCTGGGCGACTTTCCGGCCCCCGGGGAGCGCGTGCGCATCGCGTGGAGCGAGCCCGACCAGAACTTCCTGATCACCGCGCACGACCGCGGCGCGGGCTTCGCCGATCTCGCGGCCGGCTTCACGGACCCTTCGCCCGACGGCCGGATTCCGGCCGGCGAAGGGCAGGTGGGCGGGGCCCGCCACGAATCGCCCGCGCAGCATTCCATCCAGAGCGGCGTGGGACTGATCCGCGGCTGGGCCTGCGACGCCGAACGGGTGCAGATCGCGATCGACGGCGGCGCGCGGATCCCGGTCGCCTACGGCACCTCGCGGGCCGATACGGCCGGGGTGTGCGGCGACGCCGACAACGGCTACGGCATGGTCATCGCGTGGGGCCTGCTCGGCACCGGCGTGCACCGCCTGCGGACCTACGTCGACGGCACGGCCATCTCCGAGGTGGAGTTCGCGGTGCAGGCGATCGGCGACGGCTTCGTCGAGGGTCTCCAGGGCCGCTACACGCTCGACGGTTTCCCGGCGGCGGGGCAGTCGGTGGAGGTGGACTGGAGCGAGCCGGACCAGAACTTCAGGGTCGTCACACAGGAGTAAGCCATGGTCATTTCAACTCCCGACGAGACTCGGAACGAAACTGCAGCGCCGAAGAAGAAGGCGAGTCAGAAGACGGCCAGCAAGCGTGGCGGCAAGGTGCCTTCCCGGGTGGCCGCGGTGACCGCGGAAGAGCGCCAGAAAATGATAGCTGCCGCGGCGTATTACAGAGCCGAGGCACGGGGATTCGAACCTGGTCATGAGCACGAGGATTGGCTCGTGGCGGAGCGCGAAGTCGATACGCTTCTGGGTCGTTGATCCCGGCCACGCTACTCGCCGGCCGCCGCGCAG
>CAYXJM010000215.1:0-5074 GCA_964465455.1 uncultured Klebsiella sp. | reverse complement strand
GGCAGTTCGTCCTATGGTGCGGGGAATCCGCTTGATGCAAACTGTCCGTACACTTTTTGTCCGCCCCGCAACCGGTTCCCCGCCTTTTATGCTCCAACGTAGTCCTGTGCGCGCGCCCCTGTCCGTCGCCGTTCGCCGCCTCGCCGCCGGTCTCGCGCTCGGCGCGAGCCTGCTCGGCCCTTCTCTCCTGCACGCGCAGGAAGACGAAACCCCGGTCATCCCCGACCCCGCCACCACGGAGACGCTGCCGGCGGCGGACCAGGCGGGGCAGTTGCCGCTGACGGAGCTGCGCATCTTCGCCGACGTGTTCAACCAGATCCGCACCTCCTACGTCGAGGAGGTCGACGATCGCACCCTGCTCGAGAACGCGATCAAGGGCATGCTGAACGGGCTCGACCCGCACTCGGCCTATCTCGACAAGGACTCCTTCGCGGACCTGCGCGAGCACACGACCGGGGAGTTCGGCGGCGTGGGCCTCGAGGTCGGCGTCGACAGCAACGGCTTCGTGCGCGTGATCACCCCGATCGACGACACGCCCGCCAGCAAGGCCGGCCTCGAGAGCGGCGACCTGATCATCAAGCTCGACGGCAAGTCGGTCAAAGGCCTCGGACTCAACGACGCGGTCAACATGATGCGCGGCCCCAAGGGCTCGAAGATCGAGATGACCATCGTGCGCGAGGGCAACCCGGCGCCGTTCGACGTGACGCTGACGCGCGACGTGATCAAGGTGCAGAGCGTGCGCGCCCGCCTGCTCGAGCCGGACTTCGGGTACGTGCGCATCGCGCAGTTCCAGAACGAGACCGGGTCCGACATGGTGGCCGCGGTCGAGCGGCTGCGGAAGGAGAACAAGGGCCCGCTGAAGGGCGTGGTGCTGGACCTGCGCAACAACCCGGGCGGCGTGCTGCAATCCTCCGTCGAGGTGGCGGACGCCTTCCTCGAATCGGGCCTCATCGTCTACACCGAGGGGCGGGTCGATAACGCGCGCTCGCGCTACAGCGCCGCGCGCGGCGACGAACTGGCGGGCGCGCCGCTGGTCGTGCTGATCAACGGCGGCTCGGCCTCGGCCTCGGAAATCGTGGCCGGCGCGCTGCAGGACCACAAGCGCGCGATCGTGGTCGGCACCGACAGCTTCGGCAAGGGATCGGTGCAGACGGTGCTGCCGCTCAGCGAGGACCGCGCGATCAAGCTCACCACGGCGCGCTACTACACCCCGAACGGCCGCTCGATCCAGGCCCAGGGCATCAAGCCCGACATCATGGTCGAGCGCGCCGAGGTCACCACCATCGCCAGCGCGCCGCGGGTGACCGAGGCGGACCTCGCGCGCCACCTCGCCAACGGCAACGGCAAGGGCGAGAACGGCAGCCGCGAACGCCGCACGCCGAAGGTCGAAGTGGACCTGCGCAGCGACGACAACCAGCTCTACGAGGCGCTGAACCTGCTGAAGGGCATCGCGCTCTCGCGCAGCCCCGACGAGGCGCCGGCGAGCGCGCCCGGGACACCCCCGGGCTGAGAACCCGTCAACGAACCAGCCGCCTGCTGCGACGCCCGGCGGCTCGTCCGCGGGCGCCGGGTCCTGCCCGGCCGATCGCGCCAGCCGCGCTGCGCGAAGATCGGCAGTATTTGACAAAATGCGCAAGTTCGTGCGAACTTCGTCACAGTTTCGACGGCCTCATCTAGACTGCTGTCGAAAGCGGTATGCGGTATCCCAGCGATACAACTGGCCTGGATGCACAAGAAGATGGAAGAAAAGCGCAACGGAGAAAATGGCGCAGTGCCCATGCGGACGGACCGGTTCTTCGCGGTCAACAGCGCATGGTATTTCGCGACCCGTGAAGGCGCCTCGATCGGTCCCTTCGAGGACAAGAGCGAGGCCCAGAAAGGGCTCACCGACTTCCTGGACTTCATCCAGCTCGCGGAACCCAAGGTACTCTCGACCTTCTACGCCTCGCTGCACACGGCGTGACCGGTCGGCGCCCTAGAGCCTGACCTCCACTCCCCGGGAGGCCATGTAGGCCTTCGCCTCCCCGATCGTGAATTCCCCGAAGTGGAAGATGCTGGCCGCCAGCACGGCGTCGGCATGCCCGTCGAGCACGCCGTCGACCAGGTGCTGCAGGTTCCCGACCCCGCCCGAGGCGATCACCGGCACCGCCACCGCCTCGCTGACCGTGCGCGTCAGCGCGATGTCGAAGCCGTCCTTCGTCCCGTCGCGGTCCATGCTGGTCAGCAGGATCTCGCCGGCGCCGTAGGCCACCATGCGGCGCGCCCACTCGATGGCGTCGATGCCCGTGGCGCGGCGCCCGCCGTGCGTGAAGATCTCCCACCGCAGCGGTTCGCCGTGAGCGCTCACCTTCTTCGCGTCGATCGCCACCACGATGCACTGCGCGCCGAAGCGGTCCGAGGCTTCCTGCACGAACTCGGGGCGGTGAATTGCGGCGGTGTTGATCGCGACCTTGTCGGCGCCGGCGTTCAGCAGGTTGCGGATGTCGGCGAGCTCGCGGATGCCGCCCCCGACGGTCAGCGGGATGAACACCTCGCTGGCCATGCGCTCGACGGTGGCGAGCGTGGTGTCGCGGCCCTCGTGGCTCGCGGTGATGTCGAGGAAGGTGACCTCGTCGGCGCCCTGCTCGTTGTAGCGCTTGGCGATCTCGACCGGGTCGCCGGCGTCGCGGATGTCGACGAAGCGCACGCCCTTCACCACGCGCCCCTTGTCGACGTCGAGGCAGGGAATGATGCGTTTGGCCAGGCCCATGCTCAGGCTCCGTTCGCGTCGCACCAGGCCTGCGCCTCGCGCAGGTCCAGGGTGCCTTCGTAGAGCGCGCGGCCGCTGATCGCGCCGACGATGCCGCTCGCGGCCTCGCGCGCGAGCAGCCTGATGTCCTCGATCGTGGTCACTCCGCCGGAGGCGATCACCGGGATGCCGCCGGCCTCGGCCAGGCGGCGCGTGGCGGGGATGTTCACGCCCTGCATCATGCCGTCGCGGTCGATGTCGGTGTAGACGATCGCGGCCACGCCGGCCGCGGCGAACTGCCGCGCGAGATCAAGCGCGGACACGCGCGAGACCTCGGCCCAGCCGTCGGTGGCCACCATGCCGTTGCGCGCATCGATGCCGACGATCACGCGCCCCGGGAACTCGGCGCAGAGCCGCGCGACGAACGCCGGATCCTTCACCGCCAGCGTGCCGATGATCACCCACTGCACGCCGGCGTCGAGGTAGCTCTGCATGGTCTCGCGCGAGCGGATGCCGCCGCCGATCTGCACCGGCAGCTCCGGGAAGGCCTTCGTGATCGCGCGCACCGCGGCGCCGTTGACCGGCTCGCCGGCGAAGGCGCCGTTCAGGTCCACCAGGTGCAGGCGCCGCGCGCCCTCTTCCACCCAGCGCGCGGCCATCGCGACCGGGTCGTCGCCGAAGACGGTCGAGTCGTCCATGCGGCCCTGGCGCAGGCGCACGCACTTGCCGTCCTTCAGGTCGATGGCGGGGATGATCAGCATGCGCACTCCAGGGCCCGCCCGTTCCAGGCGACGAAATTCGCGAGCAGCTGCAGGCCCGCGGTGTGACTCTTCTCGGGGTGGAACTGCACCGCGAACAGGTTGCCGCGCGCCAGCGCCGCGGCGAACGGGAAGCCGTACTCGCAGCTGCCGGCCACGTACTCGCGCTGCGCCGGCTCCACGTAGTAGCTGTGCACGAAGTAGAAGCGGCTGTCCTGCGGGATGCCGGTCCACAGCGGGTGGTACTCCTGGCGCACCTGGTTCCAGCCCATGTGCGGCACCTTCAGCGTGTTGCCGTCGGCGTCCGCGAGCGTGGTGCCGAAATGGCGCACGCGCCCGGGCAGGACGCCGAGGCAGGCGGTGCCGCCGTTCTCCTCGCTCGACTCCATCAGCGCCTGCATACCGATGCAGATCGCGAGCAGGGGCTTCTCGTCGGCCGCCTGCTTCAGCGCACCCGTGAGGCCGCGGCGCGCGAGCTCGCCCATGCAGTCACGGATCGCGCCGACGCCGGGGAATACCACGCGGTCGGCACCGGTGATCAGCGCCGCGTCGCCGGTGACCAGCACGTCCACGTCGGGCGCGACGTGCTGCAGGGCCTTGGCGACCGAGTGCAGGTTGCCCATGCCGTAGTCGACGACCGCCACGCGCTGCATGGCCATGACCCTAGAGCGTGCCCTTCGTGGAGGGCGTCGCGCCGGCCAGGCGCGCATCCGGCGTCACCGCCATGCGCAGCGCGCGGCCGAAGGCCTTGAACACCGTCTCGGCCTGGTGGTGCGAGTTCACGCCGCGCAGGTTGTCGACGTGCAGCGTCACGCCGGCGTGGTTCACGAAGCCCTGGAAGAACTCGCGGAACAGGTCCACGTCGAAGCCGCCGACCTGCGCGCGCGTGAACGGCACGTGGAACTCGAGCCCCGGACGCCCCGAGAGGTCGATCACCACGCGCGACAGCGCCTCGTCGAGCGGCACGTAGCTGTGGCCGTAGCGCACCACGCCGGCCTTGCTGCCGATCGCCTTCGCGAAGGCCTGCCCCAGCGTGATGCCGATGTCCTCCACCGTGTGGTGATCGTCGATGTGCAGGTCGCCCTCGGCCTGCACGCGCAGGTCCACGAGACCGTGCCGCGCGACCTGGTCCAGCATGTGGTCGAGGAAGGGGATGCCGGTGTCCAGCTCGGACTTGCCCGATCCGTCCAGGTTGAGCCGGACGGTGATCTTCGTCTCGAGCGTGTTGCGGCTGATTTCCGCCGTGCGTTCAGTCATGGTCGAACCCTCGGCCCGCGGCCGCCAAATCGAGGCAGCGATTATAGGGAACCGGCCCCGGCTTTTCAGCGGCACGATTCCGCTACAATCGCCCACTACCCGCTTGTCCGGATGAATCCGGACCCACGGACGGGGTACTGCAATCGCCCATGGCCCGTGGGTTCGGCTTCAGCCGAACATCTTCCGGATGAATCCGGACAATTGTCGGGCTGAAGCCCGAGCTACAGGCCGGGTCCACGGAGCAAACGCTGCATGAATCCCCTGCTGAAATGGACCGCGATCGCCGTCGCCGCGCTCGGCGTACTCGCCGGCGCCGCGACCGTGGCGCTGC
>CAYXJM010000214.1:0-5075 GCA_964465455.1 uncultured Klebsiella sp. | reverse complement strand
AGCACGAACAGGCGGTCGATGCCCTCGGCGCGCGCGCGCCCCTCGATGTGTTCGAGCAGCCGGTTGGCGCGGCCGCTGCGGCGGTAGACAGGATCGGTGGCCACGCAGGCCAGTTCCGCGGTGCGGTTGGGCTGGTCGGAGTACAGCGCCGCGCAGCCGATGATCGCGCCGTCGCGCTCGACCACGCTGAAACAGCCGATCTCGAGCTCCAGGCGCTCGCGCGAGCGGCGCACCAGCGTGCCGTCCTTCTCCAGCGGCTCGATCAGTTCCATGATCCCGCCCACGTCCTCGATGCCCGCGATGCGGATGCTCTCGTAGGAATCGCGGTTGATCATGGTCCCGATGCCGTCGCGCGTGAAGAGCTCGTGCAGCAGCGCGCCGTCGGTGTGGAAGTCGAGGATGTGGCAGCGCTCGACGCCCTGCTGGCAGGCCTGGATCGCGGCGGCCAGCGCCGGCGTGGCGTTGGCCGACAGCACCGTCTGCGCGAGCGTGAGCGGCAGGTCGCGCAGCGGCTGGCCCGCGGTGTCGGTGAGCGGCGCGGGCTCGAGCAGGATCAGCTTGTCGGCGCGCAGCGCCGTGGCCGCCGACACCGCGACGTCTTCCTTGGTGAGGTTGAAGATCTCGCCGGTGGGCGAGTAGCCGAGCGGCGGCAGCAGCACGATGTTGCCGAGCGCGAGCTGCGCGCGGATGCCCTCGTGGTCGACGCGGCGCACCTTGCCGGTGTGCTGGAAGTCGACGCCGTCCAGCACGCCGAGCGGCTGCGCGGTGACGAAGTTGCCGCCGCAGACGCGGATGCGCGCGTTGTGCATCGGCGAGTTCGCGATGCCCATCGACAGCAGCGCCTCGATGCGCGCGCGCAGCGCGCCCGCCGTCTGCACCACGAGCTCCAGCGCCTGCGCGTCGGTGACGCGGGTGCCGTGCACCACGCTGCTCGGCGCGTTGGCCGACAGCAGGCCGGCCTCGACCTGGCGGCGCGAGCCGTGCACCAGCACGAGGTTCACGCCGAGCGTCGAGAGCAGCGCGATGTCGTGCACGATCGAGGAGAAGGTCTCGTCGGCCACCACCTCGCCGCCGCAGACCAGCACGAAGGTCTTGCCCTTGTGCGCGTTGATGTACGGCGCGGAGTTGCGGAAGGAATTCACGAACTGGGGAAAAGTCCCGCTCATCATCAGGAGTGCCCGTCCACGCAGAAACGCTGGATCATCTTCTGCAGCACCGTCACCATCGGCTCGACCTGGCACTGCTCCATGTACTCGTTCGGCTGGTGCGCCTGGCGTATCGAGCCCGGCCCCATGACGATGGTCTGCATGCCGAGCCGCTGCAGGAACGGGCTCTCGGTGGCGAAGGCCACGCTGCCGGCGCTGTAGCCCGTGAACTCCTCGGCGGCGCGCACGATCGGCGCCGCGGCGTCCTCCGCGAACGGATGCAGGCCCGGGAACAGCGGGCGCATCGCGATGCCGAGGCCGGTCTGCTCCGCGATGCGCGCGAGCCGCGCGCGGATCACCTCGCGCAGGTCCGCGAGGTCCATGCCGGGCAGCGGGCGCAGGTCGAAGTGCAGCTCGCACTCGCCGCAGATGCGGTTCGGGTTGTCGCCGCCGTGGATGCAGCCGAGGTTCAGCGTCGGGACCTCGACCTCGAACAGCGGGTTGCGGTGGCGCGCGGCCAGCTCCTCGCGAAACGCGAGCAGGTCGGCCATCACGCGCTGCATGCCCTCGAGCGCGCTGCGTCCCAGCGCCGGGTTCGAGGAGTGCCCCGATTGCCCGGTCACCGTGATCGCCTCCATCATCATGCCCTTGTGCACGCGCGCCGGCCGCAGGTCCGTGGGCTCGCCCACGACGGCGTGGCGCGCGCGCGGCCTGCCGGAGGCGACCAGCTGGATCGCGCCGTCCATCGAGCTCTCCTCGTCGGCGGTGGCGACCAGTATCAGCGGCTCGCGCAGCCGCGACTCGCGGAAGGCGAGCGCGGCCTCGATGGCGACCGGGAAGAAGCCCTTCATGTCGGTGGCGCCCAGGCCGTAGAGCCGGCCCTCGCGCACCGTGAGCCCGAAGGGGTCCATCTCCCACAGCTTCTCGTCGAAGGGCACCGTGTCGGTGTGCCCCGCGAGCACGAGTCCCCCCGGGCCCTCGCCGAGCACTGCGACCAGGTTGACCTTGTCGGCGCGCGAGGGCATCTGCTGGATCTCGCAGCGGAAGCCGAGCGCCTGCAGCCACTCGGCCAGCAGCTCGCACACGCCGCGGTTGCCCTCGTCCCACTCCGGCTCGGTGCAGCTCACCGAGGGCGAGGCCAGCAGGCGGTCGAACATGGTGAGGAAGTCGGGTACGGGGCGCGCCATGGTCCGTGCAACTCGTGGTCCCGGCGGCGGTAACCGCCGGCTGCGGTCGAGTATAAGGGAGCGCGACGGCGCCTGATATGATCGCGCCGTCGTCTCGCCGTCGGGGATCGCATGAGCGCACGCAGCCCGGATCGTTCACAGGAGGACCTGTTCGGGGCCGCATCGCCGCCGGCGCGGGAGTTGCGCATCGCGCCGCAGGGCCGGGCCCCGCTCGGCAAGGAGCAGCAGACCTTCAACCGGCTGGTGCGCAAGGTGGAGATCCTGCGCGACCGGCTCGTCGAGTGGGCCGCCTTCGAGCCTCTGCACCACCAGCGCGTGGCCAAAGAACTCACGCCGCTGCTGCGCCAGTTCGCCGAGGCGCGGCGCGACACGATCCTGACGCTCGAGCGCATCCTGGACGGCAAGGTCCCCGGCGACGTGCCGGGCCGGGCGGAACGGCGCAACCTGCAGCACTACCTGGTGGAGCTCGCGCGCGCCCACCTCGACGAGGACCCGGAGGACGCGGAGATCGTCGTCCTGCACGACCGCTACGCGGCGGTCGATTTCGCCGAGGACCGCGAGCTCGATCGCCAGCTCGCGCGCGACATGGCCGAGCAGTTCTTCGGCGTCGAGCTGGAGGACCACGAGCTCGGGGACTCCGTCGAGGACGTCGTGGCCGCCGGCGCCGCCAAGGCCCGGCAGGCGGCAGAGGAGGAGGCGGAAAGCGCGCGCGAGCGGCGCGCCGCCGGGGCGAAAGCGGACGCGCGTGCCGACGCGAAGGCCGCGGCCGCGGAGCAGGCCAGGCAGGCGGCGAGCCAGTCCGTGCGCGAGGTCTTCCGCAAGCTCGCCAGCGCACTGCATCCGGACCGCGCCAGCGACGAGCCCGACCGCGCGCGCCGCCACGCGCTGATGCAGCGCGTCAACCACGCCTACGACGAAGGCGACCTGCTGACCCTGCTGACGCTGCAGCTCGAGACCGAGCAGATCGACGCCGCGCACCTCGCGGGAGTGTCCGGGGCGCGCCTCGGCCACTACAACAGGGTGCTGCGCGAGCAGGTGAAGGAACTGGAGCAGGAGCTGTCCGCCGTCACGGCGCACTACGGCCTGCTGCCCGGCCAGGACCCGGCGACCGTGACGCCCGCCACCGTGCAGCACGGGCTGAAACGCGAGCTCGCCGAACTGAAGCAGGCGATCAAGGGCATGAAGGCGCATCGCGCCCTGATGCAGGAGCCCGCGGCGCGCAAGCGCTGGCTGCAGCACTACGCACGCGAACTGCGCGAGGAGGAGCGGCTGGACGAGTTGATGGACGCCTTCGTCGACGTGCCGGACGCGTTCCTGGACGCGGCGCTCGATGCCTTCGGGGATCCGGGCGGCGGATCGCCGCGGGGCCGCAAGCGCGGCAAGCGCAAGCGCCGGGGCTGATCCCGGACCGGCCGCGCATCGCGTGCCGCCGGGCGGCCGCGCCGGGATGCGCTACCATCCGTTCTCCACCACCGCAGGAACCCGCACCGCATGTCCGAACCCAAGGCGCTGAGCGCAGGCAAGCCCGTCGACCAGGGCGAACTGATGGATGCGCTCGCGGCCGACGGCCTGATCGACGAAGCCGACGCGCGCCGGCTGCGCTACACCCCGCGCAGCCGCGAGGGCGTGGCGCGTCACCCGCTGAATTTCGTCGCCGACCAGCAGCTGGTCTCGCCCGCGGACGGCCGGCCGCTCGGGATCGAGCGCCTGCTCGGCTGGCTCGCGGAGCGCACCGGGCAGCCGGTCTTCCACATCGACCCGCTGCGCATCGATGCCGCCGCCGTCACCGCGGTCATGTCCTTCGCGTTCGCCAAGCGTCACCGCATCCTCGCGGTCGCGAGCACGACCGACGAAGTGGTGATCGCCGGCGCCGAGCCGCTGGTGGGCGCGTGGGAGCCGGATCTCGCGCGCACGCTGAAGCGCCCGATCCGCCGCGTGATCGCCGATCCCGCCGACATCGACCGCTACACCGTCGAGTTCTACAGCCTGGCGAAGTCCGTGAGCGGCGCCAGCGGCACACGCGGCGTGCAGGGCAGCACGGGGCTCGCGAACTTCGAGCAGCTGGTGGAGCTCGGCAAGCTGAAGGATCCGGACGCCAACGACCAGCACATCGTCAGCATCGTCGACTGGCTGCTGCAGTACGCCTTCGAGCAGCGCGCGAGCGACATCCACCTCGAGCCGCGCCGCGAGCTCGCCAACGTGCGCTTTCGCATCGACGGCATCCTGCACAACGTCTACCAGCTGCCCACGCCGGTGGCGATGGCGGTGACGAGCCGGCTGAAGATACTCGGGCGCATGGACCTCGCCGAAAAGCGCCGTCCGCAGGACGGGCGCGTGAAGTCGCGCACTCCCGCGGGCAGCGAGATCGAGCTCCGGCTCTCGACGCTGCCGACCGCCTTCGGCGAGAAGCTGGTGATGCGCATCTTCGACCCCGAGGTGCTGGTGCGCAGCTTCGCCGACCTCGGCCTCGCCGACGAGGACCACGCCCAGTGGCGCGGCATGGTCGAGCAGCCGCACGGCATCGTGCTGGTCACCGGGCCCACCGGCTCGGGCAAGACCACCACGCTGTACTCGACGCTGAAGCAGCTCGCCACGGCCGAGGTCAACGTCAGCACCATCGAGGACCCGATCGAGATGGTCGAGCCCGCGTTCAACCAGGTGCAGGTGCAGCACGGCATCGGCCTCGATTTCGCGAGCGGCGTGCGCGCGCTGCTGCGCCAGGACCCCGACATCATCATGATCG
>CAYXJM010000213.1:0-5079 GCA_964465455.1 uncultured Klebsiella sp. | reverse complement strand
GGCGAGGAGCGCTGCATCCGCGCGCGGCGCGGCGTGGTCCTGTGCGCCGGCGGCTTCATCATGAACAGCGACATGGTGCAGCGCCACGCGCCGCACCTGTTGCAGCAGACCGTGCTGAACGGCAATCCCAACGACAACGGCATGGGCATCCGCATCGGCATGGGCGCGGGGGCCGCGGTGCTGAACATGCACGAGGGCTTCGTCTGCCTGCCGTTCTATCCGCCGGCCGAGCTCGTCGAGGGCATCATGGTCAACAGCAAGGGCCAGCGCTTCATCAACGAGGACTGCTACCACGGCCGCATGGGGGAGGCGATCCTGAGGAACTATCCCGAGAAGCACTACCTCGTGATCGACAGCCGGCTGTTCCACACCATGGAGCGCCCGCCTCTCGGCGGCTTCCGGGTGGTCGCCACCGGCGAGACCATCGAGGAGCTCGAGGCCGAGCTCGCGCTCCCCGAGGGCACGCTCGCCTTCACCGTCGACTTCTTCAACCGCCACGCCCGCCGCGGCGAGGATCCGCTGTTCCACAAGCACGCCGATTACCTCGCACCGCTCGACAACCCGCCCTACGCCGCCTGCGACGTGACGCCGGGCGCGGGCGCCTTCTACCCCGTGTTCACGCTGGGTGGCCTGCACGCGCGGCCCACCGGCGAGGTGCTGACCGAGGACAACGAGGCGATCCCCGGTCTGTTCACCGCCGGGCGCAACTGCTGCGGGCTGCCGCGCTCGGGCGCCACCTACAGCAGCGGCATGTCGATCGGGGACGCGACCTTCTTCGGGCGGCTCGCCGGGCGCAGCGCCGCGAACGCGCCGGCGCGCTGAGACGGTCACCCCGTCGTGGCCGAGTTCAGCCTGCTCACGGTGTCGCTGCTGGTGGCAACCGGCTTCATTGCCGGCGTGATCAATACGATCGCCGGCGGCGGTTCGAACCTGACCATCCCCGCGCTGATGGTGATGGGGCTGCCCGCCGACGTCGCGAACGCCACCAACCGCGTCGGCGTGTTGCTGCAGTCGGTCGCCGCGGTGCGCGGCTTCCGCCGTCACGGCAAGCTCGATTCGCACGACACCGTGGCGGTGCTGATCCCGAACCTGCTGGGCGGACTGGCCGGCGCGGTGTGCGCCGCCGTGATCCCGGTCGGCTTCCTGAAGCCGCTCCTGCTCGCGACGATGATCGGGATGTCGCTGCTGATCCTGCTGCGTCCGGCGGTGATCGCGCCGCCGCTGGGCACGCCTGCGCTCTCGATGCGGGACCGCCCGTCCGCCTGGGTCGCGCTGTTCCTGGCCGGGGTCTACGGCGGCTTCGTGCAGGCCGGCGTGGGCTTCGTGCTGATCGCCGCGCTGGCCGGCACGCTGCGCTACGACCTCGTGCGCAGCAACGCGTTGAAGATGCTCTGCACCGGCGCCTTCACGCTGGTCGCGCTCGTCGTGTTCGTCATCGACGACCTCGTGCTGTGGGTGCCCGGACTCATCCTCGGCGCGAGCACGATGCTGGGCGCGGCGCTCGGCGTGCGCATGGCGCTGCGCGTGCGCCAGGAAACGCTGAAGTGGTTCCTGTTCCTGATGACGGTCTGCGCCAGCGCGGCGGCGCTGTGGCATTGACCGTTGCGGGCCATCGGAGCACGCCGGGAAACGGCGCCGGGCGCTCGCTCAGGACAGCCCCGCCACCGGCAGCAGCGCGCCGTGGATCGCGCGCGCCGCGTCACTGCCGAGAAAGCAGATCACGTTGCCGAGATCCTGCGGGCTGACCCACAGCGAGGGGTCGGCATCGGGCATGTCGGCGCGGTTGCGCGGGGTGTCTATCATGCTGGGCAGCACCGCGTTGACGTTGACGCCGTGGTGCTTCAGCTCGGCGGAGAGGCTCTCGGTCAGGCGCATCACCACGCTCTTCGCGGCACAGTAGGCGCTCATCTGCCCCTGCCCCTTCAGCGCGCCGAGCGCACCCACGTTCACGATGGCGCCGCGCCCGCGCTCGATCATGCCGGGCACCGCGGCGCGCACCGCGTTCTGCATCGTCGTGACGTTGATGCGGTACATCTGCGCCCATTCGTCGTCGCTCACTTCCCACGTGCGCGGTCCCATGGTGAAACCGCCGGCGAGGTTGAACAGCGCGTCGACCCGGCCGATCCGCGCAAAGCAGGCGCGGGTCGCCTCGGCATCGCCGAGATCGACCGCGAGCCGCAACGAGCCGTCGGCGGGCGCGTCGGCCGGGAAGGCGAGATCGAGCAGCACCGTGTCGGCGCCGAGCGCGCGCGCGCACGCCCCGACGCCGAGTCCCAGCGCGCCGGCGGCGCCCGTGATGACGATACGCTTGCCCTGAAGAGTCATGGGGTTTTCTCCGATTGATCCGAAAAATCCGTGTACCGGCACGCCAATCGCGGCAATTGTTCGCAAGGCTGCACCATGCGAATCCGCGGACGACGCACTACTGTAGCAGCCGCTCCCGGCCCGCGCCGGCAGCGGCTTCATTTTGCGGTATGGAGATCGAACATGAAACACGCGATTCTCGGCCTGTTCCTGGCGTTTCCGCTCGCGGCAGCGGCCCAGGACTTCAGCTACGATTACGTCGAGGGCAGCTACGGCCACGCCGAGTCCGACGACAACCGCGCGAGCATCGACTACGATGCCGCCGCGCTCGCGCTGGGCTGGGCGCCCGCCGAGCACGTCTACACCCGGTTCGGCGCCAGCTACGCCGACGTCGACGATTCGCAGCTCGACATCCGCGCACTCTCCGCCACCGTCGGCGGCCGCGTGCCGCTCGGCGGCAACATGGACCTGTACCTCGGCGCGCTGGCGGCCTACCAGCGCTACTCCGACGTCGGCTTCGACAGCGACCTCGACGGGTCGGGCCTCGGCGCCGAGATCGGCCTGCGCACCCGGCTGTTCCCGCAGCTCGAGCTCGAGGTGAACGGCACCTTCCTGGACCTGCTCTGGGGCGACATCGACGACTACACCGGCGACACCAACGACTTCACCGGCACCCTGGCGGCGCGCTTCTACGCCACCCCTGCGCTCTCGATCGGCGGCGCCTGGTCCTACGCCTTCGACCGCGAGACGGAAACGCTGTCGGGCGCCCTGCGCTACGACTTCTGAGGCGTGCACCGGCGCGGCGGGCACCGCGGGAGTATTGACAGCGGTACCCGCTTCGCATGTGATCCCGGGCATCTCGACGCGGGAACGCGCAACACAATGAAGACGGCATGAACCCGGCACCCCAAGCCGCCAACTCGCGCCAAGCGCGTACCGCGACGCGCGATCCGCGCCTGCGGGAAGCGGCCGACGCACTCGCCGCGAACCGGCTGGCCGAGGCGGAGCAGCGCCTCCGCGCCCACCTGCACGCTGCACCGGCCGACGTCAATGCGATGCGCATGCTCGCCGAGGTGGCGGCACGCCTCGGTCGCCTCGACGTGGCCGAAGACCTGCTCGCGCGCGCACTGGAACTCGCTCCCGGCTTCAGGGCGGCGCGGCAGAACCGTGCGGTGGTGCTGCACCGCAACAACAAGCCGGCACAGGCGCTCGCGGAACTCGAACGCCTGCTCGCGGACGATCCGCACAACGCGGGCTTGCGCAACCTCAAGGCGATCGTGTGCAGCCAACTCGGCGAATACGACACGGCGATCGCCGTGTACGCCGGGCTGCTCGACGAGTACCCGGAGCGCGCCACGCTCTGGCTGAGCTACGGCCACGCGTTGCGGATCGCCGGGCGCAGCGACGAGAGCATCGCCGCCTACCGCCGCTGCATCGCGCTCGAGCGCGGCTTCGGCGAGGCGTGGTGGAGCCTGGCGAACCTGAAGACGCTGCGCTTCGACGCGACGGACATCGATGCGATGCGCGCCGAGCTCGCGCGCGGTGACCTCGACGAGGAACACCGGCTGCACTTCGAGTTCGCGCTGGGCAAGGCGCTGGAAGACCGCGCCGATTACGCCGGGTCCTTCCGCCACTACGCCGCGGGCAACCGCCTGCGCCGGCGCGCCGTACCGTACGACGCCACGGCCGCAACCGGGCGCACGCGGCGCGCGATCGCCACCTTCACCCGCGAGTTCTTCGCCGCGCGCGCCGGTTGGGGCTGCCCTGCCGCGGACCCGATCTTCGTCGTGGGGCTGCCGCGTTCCGGGTCGACGCTGGTCGAGCAGATCCTCTCCAGCCACTCGGCGGTAGAGGGCACGATGGAACTGCACGAGGTGATCGCGATGGCCAGGTCGCTGCGCCGCGAGGCCGCCGCCGCGGGGGCGGACACCGACTACCACGCATACCTCGCGACGCGCGAGGCGGCCACGCTGCGCGCGCTCGGCGAACAGTACCTCGCGCACACGCGCGTGCAGCGCAAGACCGCCGCGCCGTTCTTCATCGACAAGATGCCCAGCAACTTCGAGCACGTCGGGCTGATCCACCTGATGCTGCCGAACGCCAGGATCGTCGACGTGCGACGCCACCCGCTCGCCTGCGGCTTCTCGGTGTTCAAGCAGCACTTCGCGCGCGGCCAGCACTTCAGTTACGACCTGGCCGACATCGGTCACCACTACCGCGACTACGTGCGGCTCATGGCGCACTTCGACGCCGTGCTGCCGGGGCGCGTGCACCGCGTGATCTACGAGCGCATGGTCGAGGACACCGAGGCCGAGGTTCGCCGGCTGCTGGCGTACTGCGGCCTGCCCTTCGAGGCCGGCTGCCTGCGCTTCTTCGACAGCGACCGGCCGGTGCACACCGCGAGCTCGGAGCAGGTGCGCCGGCCGATCAACCGCGACGGCATCGATCACTGGCGTCACTACGACGCGTGGCTCGCGCCGATGCGCGAGGCGCTGGACGAGGTGCTCGAGACCTGGCAGACCGGCGCGCCCGCCGCTACGGCCTGACCTGCGCGGCCCGCCGCGTCATCCCGCGCGCTCAGACCCTGCGCGCGGCCCCGGCCCAGTAGGTGGCGCGCAGCGCCTTCTTGTCGGGCTTGCCGATGGGTGTCAGCGGGATCCCGCCCACGAAGTCCGGCGACTTCGGCGCCTGCACCGAGCCCTTGGCCTCCTTCACGCGCGCGATGAGCTCATCGCGCAGCGATTCACTTTCCGTCACGCCCGGATTGAGCACCAC
>CAYXJM010000212.1:0-5090 GCA_964465455.1 uncultured Klebsiella sp. | reverse complement strand
GCGCTCACCAAGGTCATGGCCGCGGAGTGGGCGCACATGGGCATTCGCGTCAACGCCATCGCCCCCGGCAGCTACCACTCGGACCTGTTCGACGTCTCGGCCGCGCAGCTCCCCGGTTTCGAGGAGGGCTCGAAGGCGGCCTGCGTGCAGAAGCGCATCGCGGAGACCGACGAGATCCTCGGCCCCGTGATGTACCTCGCGAGCGACATGTCGAGCTACACCACGGGTGCCACGCTGGTGGCGGACGGCGGCTACCTCGTGCTGTGAGGCGAGCATGGAAACCATCGTCTGCAACGAAATCGACCAGGGCATCCTCGAAGTCCGCCTGAACCGGCCGGAGCGCATGAATGCGCTCGCACCGGCACTGATCGGCGAACTGATCGAGACCTTCCGCGGCCTGCGGCACGACCGCGGCACCCGCGTCGTGATCGTCACGGGCGAGGGCAAGGGCTTCTGCGCCGGCGCGGACCTGCAGGAGTTCGTCGGCCCGGGCGGCATACCGGGAACGGCGGGCATGGGCCAGCTCGGCTTCGTCTACAAGTTCCAGGAGTACCTCGCCGAGCTGATGCTGGCCATCCACGAGTGCGACAAGCCCGTGATCGCCGCGGTCAACGGCGCGGCGGTCGGCGGCGGGCTGGCCATCGCGCTGGCGAGCGACATCCGCATCGCCTCCACGCGCGCGCGCTTCGGCGCCGTGTTCATCAAGACCGGCCTGTCGAGCTGTGACGTCGGTACGAGCTACTTCCTGCCGCGCCTGGTCGGCGCCGGCACGGCCGCGGAGCTGATGCTGACGGGACGGATCATCGACGCCGCCGAGGCGCGCGAGATCCGCCTGGTTTCGCGCGTCGTGGAGCCGGATGCGCTCGCGACGACGGCGCTCGACATGGCGCTCGCCATCCGCGAGAACTCGGAATACGGCGTCTGGATGACCAAGAAGGGCCTGTGGGCCAACGTCGACGCGCCCAGCCTGCGCCACGCCATGGAGCTCGAGAACCGCACCCAGGTGCTCGGCACTTTCACCGGCTGCATGGAGGAGGCCATGCAGGCCTTCTCCGAGGGGCGTCCACCGCGCTGGAAGCCCCTGTAAGCGCACGCCGCGACCAGGCGGCCGGCCGGGTCGCGGCGCAGGCCGGCACGCGCCTCAGATGATTCCCATGCGCTGCCCGAGCCGCGCCGCCGGGATCAGCATCTTGCGGATGACGAGATCCTGCTTGCCCGGGTGCGTCACCGGCGCCGGCTGCGCGAGCGGGAACGGCAGCTGGTCCAGCCGGTCGCGCGCGAGCCCGTCGGCGAGCAGCATGCCGAGCAGGGGCGCCATCACGTTGCCCCAGGCGTTGAAGTGCATCAGGCCGAAGACGCCGGGCTGGAGCCGGAACACGCCGGGGAACTCGACGTCGCGCAGGGCCACGCGCCCGGTCCAGTAATGGTCCATGCGGATGTCCACGTCGCGCGTGGCGGGCCAGGTCCGGTGGATCCAGCGCAAATGGTTCGCGAAGTGTCCCTCGGCGTCGGCGGGCCGCGAGCTGCTCGGGATCGACGAGGTGACGATGCGCCCGTGCTCGTCGATCAGGAACGGATTCAGGTCCACCGGCTCTTCCGACAGCGTCGCGCGGCCCGGGAGGATCACGCGGAGCGCCTCCTCGGGCAGCGGCTGCGTCGACACGCCGTAGGCCGTCAGCGGGTAGAAGCTGTCCGCGAACTGCGGCACCACGCCGGTCGCGTAGGCGTTGGTGCAGAAGACCACGCGATCGGCCAGCACGCTGCCTCCCGCCGTGGTCACGCGCCAGCGCCCTCCCTCGGGCGCCAGCGTCAGCGCCTCGGTCCCGCCGTAGACCCGCGCGCCACGCCCGACGGCCGTGCGGATCATCCCGTTCGTGAACAGGTAAGGGTTCACGCGTCCGCCCGAGCGGTACAGCACGCCGTAGCCGAAGTACGCCGAGCCCGTGATCGCCTCGACGTCCTTGCCTTCGAGCCACTCGACCTCCTGGCCCTGCTCGTCGCGCCAGAAGCGCGACTTTTCCTTGAGTTCGTCGAACACGCCGCGCCTCGTGGTGGTGTGCAGGTAGCCGGACTGCGTCGCGTCGCAGGCGATGCCGTGCTTGCGCGAGAGCTCGAAGGGTATGCGGTGGTGCGCGCGGAACACTTCGAGGAAGGCCTTGCCGCCGTCGGGAAAGCGGCTGATCGCGCTGACGTCCTTCAGCGTGGGCAGCACGTGACCGGCGTTGCGCCCCGAGGCGCCCCAGCCTGGCTGCCGCGCCTCGAGCACGACGACGTCGATGCCGGCCTCGGCGAGGTGCAACGCCACCGAACTGCCGGCCAGCCCGGCACCGACCACGAGCACGCCGGCATCGAGGTCGCCCGCGAGCGCCGGGTAGGCCGGCAGCACGCCCGTCGCGGCGGTCCAGCCACTGGTTTCGAGCGGGGAGGTGAATTCGTAGACCTGCGTGCGCTCGTCGGAGCTCGACGCCACGCCCGGCGCGGACTCGCCGCACCCCGCGACGGCCGAGCCGGCCAGCAGCACGGCGGAGTTCTTCAGGCAGTCGCGTCGGTTCATCGCTCGGGCTCCGGGGGTCGGGATGGTTGTCGATGTCCTCGATTCTGGGCAGCCCCGCACGCGCCGGCCAGTACCAGATGGCACCGCGCGTCGCGCCACGCCCGCTCAGCGCAGCAGCGCGAAGCTGCGGTAGACCATGCGCACGATGTCGCTCTGGCTGCGGATGCCCATCTTGGCGTAGATGCGCTTGGAATAGCTGCGCGCGGCGGTCTCCGCCACGCCCAGGCTGTGCGCGGCGGCGGCGAGCGTGCTGCCGTCGGCCAGCAGCAGCGCGAGCCGCGCCTCCTGCGGCGTGAGCCCGAAGAGCTGCGCGAGCAGCGCCTGCGAGGCTTCGCGCGCCGGCGCCAGCGCGTCGAGCTTGCGCGTCAGGTCGGTGAGGTACACCACGACGTTCGGTGCGTACGGCCCCTGGTAGTAGCGCGTCTGCGCCACCGGGTAAACGAGCAGCCCGAGCAGCGTCCCGTCGGGCAGGTCGAGGCGCACGAGCTCGCCGCGGCGTTGCGGATCGGGCGGCGCGCGGGCCGCCTGCAGCGCGCGTGCGAGCGCGGCCTCGAGCGCGCGGCGCTTCGCGGCATCGGCCAGGTGCAACCGCTCGCGCGCGATCGCGATGCCGCCGTGCGCCGCGACGATGGTCTCGGCGGCGCGGTTCGCGCGCACCACGCGCAGTTCCCCGTCCAGCAGCACGCTGCCGACCAGGAAGTGGTCGATGGTGTCCTCGTAGACGGCCTTCTCGGCTTCCTGGCGCTTCTGCCGCGCGTAGAGCCGCAGCGCGCGGGCCAGGTGCGGCAGCAGCAGGCGCAGCAACGCGAGCTCGGGCTCGGCGAAAGGCGCGCGCGGGTGCAACGCGCGCACGATGTCGATCCAGCAGCGCATCCCGCCCGGTTCGGCAAAGCTGGTGCGCAGGCTGTCACCGATGTTGTGCGTGGCGAGGTAAGCCCTGATCTCCGGGCCCAGGCTCTCGACGTCGATGTTCAGGATCTCCCCGGGCGCCACGAGCCCGGGGCGCCGCGGGTCCCGGAGCATGAAGCGCTCGCGGTACACGGCTTCCACCTCGTCCCAGTCGGTGTCGTCGCCGGCCTCGGCGGCCATGACGTAGGTGTCGAAGATCGGTCCCTCGCCGTGGTGCAGGGTGATCGCCACGTTGCGCGCCGCGAGCACGCTGCGCAGCCGCTCCGCGAAGCCCGCCCACGGCTCCGGCTCGAGCGGCCCCTCGTACACGGCGCCGACGAGGTCGAGCAGCGCGCCGTCGCCGGGCGCCGCATCCAGCGCGTTCATGGCTTCCTCGACCCGTCCTCCTGCCTGCATCCGCGCATGGTCGGCGCAAAGTGGCACGCATCGCAAGGGCGGCGACGGTGCCAGGTGGTACCGTGTGGCGACCGCTCCGCTCGGCTAGGCTGCACCCTTGCAACGACGGGAGGGAGGACGGGGAACATGGCGACGGCACTGGTATGGGACGAACGCTGCTTCTGGTACGAGTTCGGCGACTACCGCAGCCTGCTCGGTAATCACGCCTGGCTGCAGCCCGGCAGTTTCGCCGAGACGGCGGAGAGCAAGCGCCGGATCCTGAACCTGCTGCATGCCAGCGGGCTGATCGATCACATGCTCACGCTGAAGCCGGCGACGGTCGACGAAGCGGACCTGTGCTGCGTGCACGACCCCGACTACGTGCGGCGCGTGCGCGAGCTGAGCGCCGGGGGCGGCGGCAATGCCAGCCCCGGGGCGCCGGTCCCGGCCGGCGGCTACGAGATCGCCGCGCTGGCCGTCGGCGGCACCCGCGCGGCGATCGACGCCGTGCTGCGCGCGCAGGCGGACAACGCCTACGCGCTGATGCGCCCGCCCGGCCACCACGCCGAGCGCGACCACGGCGGCGGGCTCTGCGTATTCTCCAATGCGGCCGTCGCCACGAAGCTCGCGATGCGCGATCACGGCCTGGCGCGCGTCGCGATCGTCGACTGGGATGCCCATCACGGCAACGGCACGGAGTCGGCGTTCTACGACGATCCCTCCGTGCTCACGATCTCGATCCACCAGGACCTGGTCATCCCGGGCCGCGGCGCGGTGTGCGACAACGGCCGCGACCGCGGCGAGGGCTACAACATCAACATCCCGCTGCCGCCGGGATCGGGCACCGGCGCTTACCTCGCGGCGATGGACCGCGTGGTGGCGCCCGCGCTGCGGCGCTTCCGCCCGGAACTGATACTGGTCGCGAGCGGCGTGGACGCCTGCGCGAACGACCCCACGGCGAGGATGCTGCTGCACGCGGACTCCTACCGCTTCCTCACGCGACGCCTCACGGACCTCGCCGCGGAGCTCTGCGGCGGACGCCTCGTGATGACCCACGAGGGCGGCTACGACGCGAGCGCGGCGCCGTTCTGCGCGCTGGCGATCATGGAGGAGATGACGGGCATCCGCACCGGCGTGCGCGATCCCTTCGGCGAGCTGCGCGAGGACGCGCTGACGGACTACCAGCGGCTGCTGCCGCACCAGGACGCGGTGATCGGCCAGGCGGAGGCCCTGGTCGATCGGCTGCGCTGAT
>CAYXJM010000211.1:0-5099 GCA_964465455.1 uncultured Klebsiella sp. | reverse complement strand
CTGCCCGGCCAGGCCCATCATTTCCGCCGACAGCAGGATCACCTCGATCTCCTCGGTGATCTCCTCCTGGCGGCGCGTGTTGTAGGCGAGCCGCAGCCGCTCCTGCTCCTCGTCGAGGCGCTGCAGCGCGCGGTCCATGTGCGCCTGGCGCTTGCGGTTCTCGGCCATCAGCGAGCTGTAGAGCACCTCGTTCAGCACCGCCTGCAGGTAATGCCGCGTCAGCGCGCTCAGGAAGACGTCCGGCGCCAGGTTCAGCTCGGCGGCGTGGCCGCGGCCAGCGTTGCCGTCGCGCGGCAGCGCGCCGAGCGGCAACAGGCGGCGCAGGCGGATCTCGCGCGTGGCGTCGCAGTGGTAGAGCACCGAGAGCCCGCGCGCGGCCGGTTCCTCGCGCGCGAGCAGCGTGCCGAGCTCGCGCGTGAGCCGCAGCAGCACCGCCGGCACCTCGTCCGCGACGATCGCGCCGGGCAGCACCAGGTCGACGTCCGTGCGCTCGCCGCTGCGCGCGGCCAGGCGCTGCCCGACCAGCACGCGCCGCGCCGGCTCGCGGCCGAAGAGCCGCCCGGCGGCGGCCAGCAGCGCCTCGTTGAAGTCGCCGCAGAAGCCCTGCTCGGAACCCGCCAGCACCACGAGCTCGACGCCGCCGGCGGCCGGCGCGGCGGCGGGCCCGCCGTGCCAGGCCAGGAAATCCGCAGCCGCCGTCTCGATGCCCGCCACCATGCGGCGCTGGCTGCCGAGGAACTCCATCAGGATGCGCGTCTCCATCAGCGCGAGCCCCTTCATCGCCGACATGATGCCGGCGATGTCGGCGAGCGCCTCCATGCGCCGGGCCAGCTCACGCCGGCGGCTCAACGGCCCCCTCCTGCAGCCACGCGGCGACGCTGGCGCACCACGCCTCGCGCCCGGCACTGAGCCCGGGGCCGGCGCCCTCGGCGCGCCGCAGCAGCGCGGCCAGCCGGCGCTGCACCTGCACGCCCTCGAGCCCGTCGAACAAGCCCTCGTTGTAGGCCACCAGCCACGCCAGCTGCTGCTCGGGCCCGAGCGGGGCGAGGCGCTCCTGCTTCAGCAGCTCGCGCAGCAGCCGGCCGCGCCGGATCTTGGCTTCCACGCCGGCCTCGAGGCGGGAGCCGAAGCGCGTGAACACCTCGAGCTCGAGGAACTGCAGGAAATCGAGCTTCATGCGCCCGGCCTCGGCCTTGATCGCCGGCAGCTGCGCCTTGCCGCCGATGCGCGACACCGAGCGCGTGATGTCGATCGCCGGCAGCACGCCGCGGGCGTAGAGCGCCGGGTCGAGGTAGATCTGGCCGTCGGTGATCGAGATCAGGTTGGTGGGGATGTAGGCGGCAATCTCGCCCTGCTCGGTCTCGACGATCGGCAGCGCCGTCATGCTGCCGCCGCCGCACTGCGCCGCGAGGCAGGTCGAGCGCTCGAGCAGGCGCGAGTGCAGGTAGAAGATGTCGCCGGGGTAGGCCTCGCGCCCCGGGGGGCGGCGCAGCAGCAGCGACAGCTCGCGGTACGCGCGCGCGTGCGTGGTGAGGTCGTCGTAGACCACCAGCACGTCGCGCCCGCCCCACATCCACTCCTCGGCCAGCGTGCACCCGGCGAACGGCGCGAGGAACTTGAGCCCCGGCGTGGTGGTGGCCTCCGCGACCACCACGCAGCTGATGTCGAGCACCCCGGCGCGGCGCAGCGTCTCGACGGTCGCGACCACCGCCGAGCGCTTCTGGCTGATCAGCACGTAGACGCACAGCACGTCGCCGCCCTTCTGCGCGATGATCGCATCGAGCGCGAGCGAGCTCTTGCCGGTGCCGGCATCGCCGATCACGAGCTGGCGCTGGCCGCGGCCGATCGGGATCATGGTGTCGACCATGCGGTTGCCGGTCAGCAGCGGCCGCGCGACGAAATCGCGCGCGGTGATCGGCGGCGAGGGCGTCTCGAGGGCGCGCCGGCGGTGCGGCATGGGCGCCGGCCTGCCGTCGAGCGCTCGCCCGAGCGGATCCACCACGCGCCCGAGGAAGGCGTCGCCGACGCCGATGTCGAGGCGCCTTCCGGTCAGGTGCGCCGACGCGCCGGCGACGAGCCCGTCCTTCTGGCTGAGCAGGATGGCGCCGATGCGGCGGCTGCCGAGGTGGAACACCAGCGCCTCGCTGCCGTCGCCGAAGCGCACGATCTCGTCCATGGCCGCCGAGGGCAGCCCCTCGACCCAGACGATGCCGTCGCCGATCGCGACCACGCGCCCCATCTCGCTGACGCGCAGCTGCGGGCGGTAGCCCGCGAGCGTGGCGTCCGCCCCGTTGCCGGCGCGCTCCGGCGTCGCTTCAGCGGCCAAGGCTGCCGATCTCCTCGAAGACGCGGAGTTCGCCGGCGACGCTGAAGTCGAGCTGCCAGGCGCCGAGCGACAGCCGCACCCCCGCGACGAGGGCGCTGTCCTCGACGAACTCGAAGTCGCCGCGGGTGCCGAGGCGCGCCTCGACGGCGGCCACCAGGCGCGTGCGCAGCGCCTCCGGCAGCGGGTAGGCGGTGGCGAAGACGCCGTGGGCGCGCCCGTTCTGGCCCGCGCGCAGGGCGCCGAGCCGCTCCTCCGGCAGCGCCGCGAGTTCCTCGACGAACAGGTCGACCAGGCGCGCCTCGGTCTCGCGTCCCGCCACCTTGCGCAGCAGCTCGCCGGCGAAGTGCCGCGCCTCGGCGCCGGCCTCGGCCGAGAGCTCGCGCTTCAGGGTTTCCTGCCGGTGCGCTTCCTGGGCGGCACTGCGCTCGCGCTCGGCGTCGAGGGCCTCGGCCAGCGCCTCCATCTGGCGCTCGCGCTCCCTGGCCAGCTCGGCGTCGAGGCGGCTGCGCGCCGCCGCCTTTTCCGCTTCCCAGTCCGCGAGGCGGCTTTCGAACTGGCTCTCGAGGGCGGCGGCGCGGGCCTCGGTCGCGTGCGCCTCCGCGAGCTGGCGCTCGATGCCGGCCTTGCGCGCCGCGATGGTCGCCAGCACCGGCTTGTACAGGTAGCGCTTCAGTATCCACACCAGCACCAGGAAATTGACGATTTCCAGCGCGAAGGTGGTCCAGTCGATCTCCATGACCGCCTCCTGCTACCCGAGGAAGTATTCCAGCAGCGGATTGCGGAACAGGATGATCAGCACGATCACGAGCACGTAGATCGCGAGCGACTCGATCATCGCGAGGCCGATGAACAGCGTGCGCGTGATCGACTTCTCCGCCTCGGGCTGGCGCGCGATGGCCTCGAGCGCCTGCGCGATCGCGCGTCCCATCGCCAGCGCCGGGAACATCGTGCCCAGCGCGATCGCGATGCCCGCCACCGCGGTGGAAACCAGGGCGAACCAGTGGATGTCGGTCATGTCGTGCGTCCTCCGGGGTCGTTCGAAGCGGGTGCGGCGCCGGCCTCGGCCGCCTCGCGGGATTGCATGCCGCCGGCGATGTAGATCAGCGCCAGGGTGCCGAAGATGTAGGCCTGCACCAGGGCCTCGACGATGTGCAGCATCAGCACCGGCACCGGCACCAGGAAGCCCGCCAGCAACAATACCATCAGCGCCGCCATCTCCAGGCTCATCATGTTGCCGAACAGCCGCACCGCGAGCGCGATCGTGCGCGAGAACTCCCCGAGCACGTGGAAGGGCAGCAGGATCGGGTTCGGACTCAGGTAGTGCCGCGCGTAGGCCTTCAGCCCGGCGCTGCGGATGCCGTACCAGTGCGTCGACAGGAACACCAGCGTGGCCAGCGCCGCGGTCGCCGAGAGGTTGTCGGTCGGGGAGTGCAGCTCCGGCACCAGGCCCGTGAGGTTGGCCACCGTGATGAAGACCCAGAGCGTGCCGACGAAGGGCAGCAGCGTCGCCGACCGTCCCGGCAGCACGCCGTCGATCGCGGACGCGATGGCCTGCACCGCGCCCTCGAGCGCCGTCTGCACGAGGCCCGGACTGTCGACCGAGAGCCGGCGCGTGGCCAGCCAGCTGCACAGCCAGAACACCAGCATCAGCCCCCACGTGGTGACCACGGTGCTGGTGACGTGCAGCCACCCGAGGCTGAATACGACGTGCGCGCTTTCCATCACCAGTACTTCCGGATGAAGAGCCAGACGTTCGCCACGCCGAGCGCGAGCCCGACCAGGATGCAGTTCAGCGTCCAGCGCACGGTGTAGCCGTGACCGAGGCTGTCGAGCCAGCGGCCGAGGTAGGCCCCGGCGAGCAGCGGCACCACGAACAGCACCGACAGGCTGCCGAGGAACACGGTCTGCGCGAGCAGCGTGCGGTTGCCGCGCTCGGCCTGCCGCAGCCGCTCGCTGTCGCGCTCGACGCCGTCGCGCCACTGTTCGTTGCTCATGCCTGCCCCCGGTCGAGCTGGCGCAGGCGCCGCAACAGTGCCTGCTCCAGGTTCTGCACGTTCTGCCTCAGGCTCCGCAGTTCCTCTTCCTCCCGCGCCAGCTGCCCGGACAGCAGGGCGGAGATGCGGTCGTAGTCCGGGTCGCGCAGGTAGCGGCGCGTGTTCAGCGTGAGCCGGCCGTCGGCGAAGTACAGCACCGCCCCCGGACAGGCGATGTGGCACCACGCGCCGTCGGCCCCACGATAGCGCGAAAGCCCGTAGTCGAGCACGGTCATGAAGCGGACGTGGCCGGGCAGGATGCCGAAGCTGCCGCTCGCGTCGGTGCCGACGAAGCTCGTGACCTCCGCGATGTCCTCGCTGTGCGCGGCGCTGCGCAGGCAGAGCGTCATGACCGCGCTCACGACTCCTCCATCGCGCCGCGCATGTAGCAGCGCTCTTCCGGCAGCTCGTCGTAGCGCCCGCGCATGAAGTCCTCGCAGTCGGCGAGCGTGACCGCGAGCGGCACCGAGGCGCCGGCGATGCCGGTGTGCTCGGACACCACGAAGAAGGGCTGCGTCAGGTAGCGCTCGAGCAGGCGCGCGCGCAGCACCACGCGCCGGTCGGCCTCCGACAGCGCCTCGAGCCCCAGCATCGCGATGATGTCCTCGAGCTCGCGGTAGCGCGCGAGGTGCTCGCGCACGCCCTGCGCCACCCGGTAGTGGCGCTCGCCGAGGGTGACGCGGTCCATCATGCGGCTGCCCGAGGCCAGCGGGTCGACTGCCGGGTAGCTGCGCTTGGCG
>CAYXJM010000210.1:0-5137 GCA_964465455.1 uncultured Klebsiella sp. | reverse complement strand
CGCCCGAGACGAACACCACGCGGCCGGACAGATCGTAGCGGGGGCAATCCATGCGCGGTTGCGTCCTGATGCCGGAGTCGGCTCCCGCGCGAAGTTGCACGGGCGGCACGTAGCCTACCGAAAGGAAGGTGGCCGAGGAAAGCCGGAGCCGGACCTACTCGTGGCGCAGCGCCTCGATCGGGTCGAGCTGCGCGGCGCGGCGCGCCGGGAAGTAGCCGAACACCACGCCGATCACCGCCGAGAAGGCGAACGACAGCAGGTTCACGCCCGGGTCGAACACGAAGGGCAGTGACATCATGTTCGCCAGCGCGAGCGAGGCGACGGCGGCGAGCACGATGCCGGCGAGCCCGCCCAGCGCGGCCAGCGCCACGGCCTCGATCAGGAACTGCAGCAGCACCTCGCGCTCCAGCGCGCCGATCGCGAGCCGTATCCCGATCTCGCGCGTGCGCTCGGTCACCGACACCAGCATGATGTTCATGATCCCTACGCCGCCCACCAGCAGGCTCACGGCGGCCACCGCGCCGAGCAGCGCCGTCAGCGAGCGCGTGGTGCCGGTCAGCGCTTCCATCAGCTGGCGCGGGTCCATGACCATGAAGTCGTCGGCCTCCCTGGGGCCGATGTTGCGCCGCTCGCGCATGATCTCCTTGATCCGCTCCTTGACGGCGTCGATAGAGGCGCCCTCGCGCACCGACACCGAGAGGTAGTGGACGTCCTGCGAGCCGCTGATGCGTCGCTGCACCGTGCGCAGCGGCATGATCACGGTGTCGTCCTGGTCGCGCCCCATCGTGGACTGCCCCTTCGGCGCCAGCAGGCCGATCACCTCGCAGGAGAACTGCTTCACGCGCATGCGGCTGCCTACCGGATCCTCGCCGCCGAAGAGCTCCTTGCGGATGGTGTCGCCGATCACGCACACCGCGGCGCCGGCGCGCTGCTCCGCCGCCGTGAAGATGCGTCCCCCGGCGAGCGTCCACTTGTTCGCGGCGAAGAACGCCGTGGTCGCGCCGGCGACGCTCGTGCTCCAGTTCCGCGCATTGCGCACCACGGTCACGCTGGCGCTCACCACCGGCACCACGGCGAGCGCGTCGCCCAGCTGTCGCGCCAGCGCCTCGGCATCGGCGCTGCGGAAGTTGGCCGCGCCCTCGGGCGGCCCCATGCGCCGTCCGGGGCGCACCGTCAGCAGGTTGCTGCCCATGCTGCCGATCTGCTGCTGGATCGAGCGCGTGGCGCCGTTGCCGAGCGTCACCATCGTGATCACCGCGGAGACGCCGATCACGATGCCGAGCACGGTCAGGAAGGAGCGCAGCGGGTTGCGGCTGATCGCGCGCAGCGCGAGCAGCAGGGCGTTCAGCAGCATCAGCGGGCTCCCCCGTTCGGGCGATCCGAGGCGATGCGGCCGTCGAGGAAGTGGATCACCCGGGCGGCGTAGGCGGCGACGTCGGCCTCGTGCGTGACCATCAGCACCGTGATGCCCTGTTCGCGGTTCAGTCGCGTCAGCAGTTCCATGATCTCGTGGCTGGTGTGCGTGTCGAGGTTGCCGGTGGGCTCGTCGGCCAGCAGGATCACCGGGTCGGTGACGATCGCGCGCGCGATCGCGACGCGCTGCTGCTGTCCGCCGGAGAGCTCCGCGGGCGTGTGCCTCTCGCGGTCCGCGAGTCCCACGGCGGCGAGCGCCTTGCGCGCCAGCGCGTGGCGTCGCGCCGGCGGCTCGCCGCGATAGATCAGGGGCAACTCCACGTTCTCGAGCGCCGAGGTGCGCCCGAGCAGGTTGAAGCCCTGGAACACGAAGCCGATGAAGTGGCGGCGCAGCAGCGCGCGCTGGTTGCGCGAGAGCGTCTCGACCGGCGCCCCGCGGAACGCGTAGCTGCCGCTGGTCGGCGTGTCGAGGCAGCCGAGGATGTTCATCACCGTCGACTTGCCGGAACCACTGGGACCCATCACCGCGACGAACTCGCCCTGCGCGATGCTGAAATCCACGCCGTGCAGCACCTGCACCCTGGCCTCGCCGCTGCCGTAGCTGCGCGTGATGCCCTCCAGCCGGATCAGCGGAGCGCCTTCCGTCACGGGGAATTCTCCACCCGCTCGGTGATCACCTGCAGGCCTTCGCGGAGCCCCTCGCCGCTCACCTCGGTGTGCGTGCCGTCGCTGGCCCCCGCGCTCACCGCGAGCGGCACCGCGTTCCCGTCCTGCAGGATCCAGAGCTGCTGCTGGCGCCGCTCGGCCGGCGCGCCGGCGGGGCGCTGCGCGGAGGCCGGCGGCCGCGGCATCAGGTTGCCGACCACGCCGCGCGCGGGCTGCGCCGCGGGCGCCTCGGCCGGGGGTGCGTAACGCAGCGCGGCGTTCGGGGCCAGCAGCACGTCGTCGCGCCGCGCGGTGACGATCTCCGCGGTCGCGGTCATGCCCGGGCGCAGGCTCAGGTCGTCGTTGTTCACGGTGAGCACGGTCTTGTAGGAGATCACGCCGTCCTGCTCCTGCGAGCCGTAGCCGACGCGCGTGATCGTCGAGGGGTATTCCCGTCCCGGCCAGGCATCCACGGTGAAGGTGGCCTGCTGGCCTTCCTTCACCTGGCCCACGTCGGCCTCGTCGACGTCGACCTCGAGCTTCATCTGCGTGAGGTTCTCGGCCAGCGTGAACAGCACCGGCGCCTGCATCATCGCGGCGACGGTCTGGCCCGGCTCGATCTGGCGCGTCAGCACGATGCCGTTGATCGGCGAGCGGATCGAGGACAGCGCGATGTTGGTCTCGGCCACGCCGACCGCGGCGCGCCACTGCCGCACCGACGCCTCGGCGCTGGCCGAGGCCGCCTCGGCGCGCTTCAGCGTCGCGGCCGCGGCGTCGAGGTCCGCCTGCGACGGCACCTTGCCGCCGGAGAGCTCGGCGACCCGGCGCAGCCGCGCGAGGTTCGCGCGCGCCTCCTCGACCGAGGCAGCGGCTTCGAGCACGCGCGCCTGCGCGGCGGCCAGCGAGGCGCGCGACTCGGTGAGCTGGTTCTCGAGTTTCGTGGTGTCGAGGCGCGCGAGCACCTCGCCCTGCGTGACGACGTCGTTGTCGTCGACGAACACGTCCTCGATGGTGCCCGAGAGCTCGCTGCCCACGTCGACCTGCGTGGTCGGCTGCAGGTTGCCGGTGGCCGAGACGGTCACGACCAGGCTGCCGCGCCCGAGCGCCTCGGTGCGGTATTGCACGCCGTCGCCGCCGTCGCGCAGCAGCCACGGCAGCGCCACGGCGAGCGCCGCGAGGCCTGCCGCGGCGAGTGCGAGCGCCCGGCGCCTGCCGTGGCGTTGCGCGGGGGAGGAGAGTATCTGCGCCAGCGCGTCGGCCTTGTCTGCTGCGTTCGTCATCGTGTGCCCGTTTCCCCGCTGTCGGATGGGTCCTCGCCCCAGCCGCCGCCGAGCGACTTGTAGAGCCGGATGATCGCGCCGGCGCGATCGGCGCTGGCCGAGGCGAGGCTGCTCTCGGTGTCGAGCTGGGTGCGCTCGGCGACCAGCAGCGTCGCGAAATCGATCAGCCCGCCCTCGTACTGCAGGCGCGCGAGCGTCGCGGCGTTGCGCGCGGCCTCGCTGGCCGCGAGCAGCGCGGCCTGCTGGCGCTGCGTGCCGGCGAAGGCGGCGAGCGCGTTCTCGGTCTCCTCGAGCGCGCCGAGCACCGTGGCTTCCCAGGCCGCGAAGGCCTGCTCCTGCTGCGCGGTGCGGATCTCGACCTGCTGACGCAGGCGCCCGGCATCGAAGAGCGTCGCGGCGAGCGAGCCCGCGAACGACCACGCGTCGGCGTCGTTGGCGTTCAGGCCGCTGGCGGTGCGCGACTGCAGCCCCAGCGTGCCGGAGAGCGACAGCGACGGGTAGCGCGCGGCCTCGGCCGCGCCGATGCGCGCCGTCGCGGCGGCGAGCCGGCGCTCGGCCGCGCGCACGTCGGGCCGCTGGCGCAGCGCCTCGGCGGGAATCCCGACCGCGAGCCGCACCGCGGGAACCGGGATGGGCGCCGCCGCGGTCACCTCGGCGTCCAGCGTGCCGGGCGGCTCGGCGAGCAGCACCGACAGGCGGTTCAGCGCCTCGTGGAGGCTGGTCTCCAGCACCGGCACGCGCGCGCGCGTCTGCTCGAGGTTCGCGCGCGCCTGCTCGGCGTCGAGCGCGGTGTCGAGGCCCGCGGCCGCGCGCCACGCCGTGAGCCGGGCCGTGTCGGCCTGCGTCTCGAGGTTGCGCCGCGCGATGCGCAGCCGTTCCTGCAGCGAACGCACGTTCACGTACTCGAGCGCCACCTCGGCCGCGAGCGTGACCTGCGTCTCGCGCAGGCCCGCGGCGCTCGCCTCGAGCTCGGCCTGCGCCGCCTCGCGGCCGCGGCGCAGGCCGCCGAACAGGTCGATCTCCCAGCTCGCGTCGAAGCCCGCCTGGTAGAAGCGGCTGGCGCGGCTGCCGCCCATGGCGTCGCTGCCGCGGCTGCCCGAGTGCGTGGCGCCGGCGCCGATGGCGGGGTAGAGGTCGGCTCCGGCCTGCGCGCGCAGCGCGCGCGCCTCGCGCAGTCGCGCGCGCGCCGCGCGCACGTCGGTGTTCGCCGCGAGCGCGCGGCCGATCAGGGTGGACAGCGTGGTGTCGTCGAACTGCGCCCACCAGGCCGCGAGCGACGCGCTGTCGCTCGCGCCGGCGGAGAGTCCCTCGCCGAGCGGCGCGTGCCAGGAACCGGGAGGGGACAGGCCGGGCTCCGCGTACTCGGGGCCGACCGCGCAGGCCGTCAGCGCAGCCGCCAGCGCCAGCGCCACGGCCGCCGGCGCGCGCCGACGTCCTGTTCCTTGCTCGAATCCCATGCCGGCTCGCGCTTGCTTCGTCGATTCCACTGCATACGACGCGCGGCGACCGCCTGATCCTTCGCCCCGGGGCGGATCAAAGGTATCGCAACAGGATCCAGCCGATCGCGCCGATGCAGGCAAGTATGCCCGCCACGGCGACCAGCGTCACGCGCCGCTGCCGTGCCAGCGCCAGTCGCTGCAGCGCGAGGGATTCCTCCACGCTGGCGCGCGATTTCACGAGCTGCTGTTCGGCCAGCGCCTGCTGCGCCTGCAGCGCCGCGAGGATCTCGCGCTGTCCCGAGCGGATGTCGCGCAGCGTATCGAGTATGCGTTCCTGGATTTCGTGATCCATGGGTGAAT
>CAYXJM010000209.1:0-5148 GCA_964465455.1 uncultured Klebsiella sp. | reverse complement strand
GCAGCGGTGCTGCCGCCGGAGTTGTTCGTCTTGCGCGTAACGGCGCGTGCCATGCTCGACCTGCCTGGAAGCAAATACGGATAGTCGCCATATTAGCAACTGCTGCGAATTGTCTTCAAAGTAAGTTTAAGGTCCGTCTGCGGCGGTGCATTGACTTCGCCCCCGGGCTGCGGGAGTGTTTCGCGCACGGCAAGGGCAGCAGGAGCATCAGCGTGAACGACTACCACTTCGAACCCCTCGGGCTCACCGACTACTCCTTCCTCGTGCAGGAAACCCCCGAGCGTCACATGAGCGTCGCCGGGGTGACGATGTTCGACGCCGCCCCACTGCGCCGCCCCGACGGCGGCATCGACTTCGCCACCATCAGGAACGCCACCGCCGTCGCGATCGAGCAGATACCCCGTTACCGCCAGAAGCTCATGTGGCGCTCGCACCGCGAGCTGGCGGGCTATTTCGACCCGCATGCCGTCGAGCGCGAGGACGAATCGCTGCCGCCGGTGTGGATCGACGACCCCGATTTCGACATCGACTACCACGTGCGACACACGGCGCTGCCGAAGCCGGGCAGCGAGGCGCAGCTGAAGACGCTCGCCGGGCGTATCGTCTCGCAGCCGCTCGATCGTTCGCGCCCGCTGTGGGAGACCTGGGTGGTCGAGGGCCTGGAGGGCGACCGCTTCGCGCTGATCTCGAAGCTGCACCACTGCATGATCGACGGCATGTCGGGCATGGACATCGCGACGATTCTCTCCTCGACCTCGCCGGGCTTCGTGCCGCGCAAACCCGCGCCGTGGCGCCCGCGGCGCGCGCCGACCCGCCAGGAACTGGAGAGCCACCTGCAGCGCGAGCAGCTGAGCGCACCGCTGCGCCTGCTGAAGGACCTGCTCCAGCGCAACCCGTCCGAGCTGGCCGATGAGTTCGTGCACCGCATCAGGGGGCTGGGCGAGACCTTCGCCGAGACCGCCGGCGCGAGCCGCACGCCCACGCCGCTGAACGGCCGCAACGGCCCGCATCGCGCCATCGACTGGATGACGGTGTCGCTCGATCAGGTCAAGGCCATCAGCAAGGCCCTCGACTGCACCGTGAACGACGTGGTGCTCACCATCGTCACCGGCGCGTTCCGCGACTACCTGCTGCAGACGGATTTCGTGCCCGGCTCGGCGCCGTTCCGCGCCACCGTGCCGGTGAACATCTGGGAAGAGCGCCGCAAAGGGGAGATCGGCAACCAGATCGCCGTGTGGATGGTGGAGCTGCCGCTGGGGCTGTCGACGCCGCGCGCGCAGCTGCGGGCGATTCACAGGACGACGGAAAAGCTCAAGCACTCCGACCGCGCCCTCGGCGTGAAGACGCTGGAATCAGTGCTGCGCCTCACGCCCGGCCTGGTCTCGCTCGCCGTGCGCAACGCCTCGGGGCCGAGCAATACGCTGGTCACGAACATACCCGGCCCGCGGGTTCCGCTGTACCAGGTGGGCGCAAGGCAGCGCGAGAGCTATCCGGTCGTGCCGCTGCTGGAAGACATGGGCATCGGGCTGGGCGTCATGAGCTACGACGGCATGATGTGCTGGGGCATCACCGCGGACAAGAACATCGTGCACGACGTGAGCGCATTCACCCGCGCGCTGCAGAAGTCCTTCGCCGCGGTGGCAAAGACCGCGGGCACGGCGCCCCGACCTGCGAGCCGCCGCAAGCCTGCCGGCGCGGCGGCGAAAGCAGCCCCGCGCGGCAAGGGTCCGGCCGCGAGCGCCAGAGCGGCACCGCGAAAGAAAGCGGAGAAACCGCCCGCGGCGCCCCGCAAGCCACGCGCGAAGAAGGCGCCGGCGCCGCGCAAGCGTTGAGTCGCGGAACCCGGCGCCCGCGCCCTGGCGGTGCCGGCACGACGCTCCGCTTCAGATGGCGTCGGGACGGGTCATCGCGTCGTAGCCGCCGTCCACGAACAGCAGCGAGCCGCAGATGAAGCCGGCCTCGGGGCTCAACAGGAACATGGCCGCATTGGCCTGGTCTTCCGGTTGTCCGGCCCGGCCGACCGGCGTGGCGGCGAGGAAAGCGCGGATCGCGTCGCGCGTGGCGGGATCGTTCTCGGTCGCGGCGGTCATCGCGGTCTGAGTATAGCCGGGTGCAATGGCGTTCAGGCGGATTCCGGCCGCCGCGTAGTCCCGCGTGTTGCGCCGCATCCAGCGCGCCAGCGCCAGCTTCGAACCGCTGTAGGCCGGGTGTCCCTGCGGCATGGCCGCGGCCAGCGCGCGCGCCCCGGCCTCGTCGCCCGCGAGCAGGGCGTCCACGTACTCCTCGCTGGTCGGATGCGGCGCCGAGTTCGAGGAAACCAGCACGACCGCGCCCCTGCGCTGCGCCAGCAGGTCCTTCAGCCCCTCGAGCAGCGCGACCGAACCGAAGAAGTTCAGGCTGGGGATCAAGCCGCGATCGGGCACGTAGCCCGCCACGCCCGCGCAGGGCACGAAGCCGTCGAGCCCGCCGGCGGCGCGCGCACGGATGCCCTCGATCGCCGCGGCGCGTCCTTCGGCCGTGCCGAGATCCGCGATGATGTCGGCATCCTTGATGTCGACCACGATCACCTCGTGGCCCGCGGCGCGCAGGCGCGTCTTTATCGCCGCGCCGATGCCGGTGGCGCCACCCGTCATTGCATATCTGCCCATGGACATACTCCCGCAAGCATCCCGGAGAAGAGTCGGAGGATGCCACCGCTTGCGCGGACGCGCCCAGTACCGCAGCGCTCAGGCGGATTGCCATTCCCGTTCGCCCCGGGCGACGAGTTCCGCCCGGGCTGGCGCTTCCTGCACATCGATTCCGGTCTCTCGCGCCGATGTGCTGCATCGGCCTTTCCCGGTAGAGTACCGCCACTGCCGGAACGGCACGCGACAGTCCACCCAAGAATAAACCGGAGGATCGCAGATGAACTACTTCCTGACGGGCGGCACGGGCTTCATCGGCAGGTTCTTCGTCGAGAACCTGCTGCAACGGCCCGGCACCATCCACGTGCTGGTGCGCGAATCCTCGCGTCACAAGCTCGAGGAGCTCCGGTCCCGATTCCCCCTGGCCGCGGAGCGCATCACCGGCGTCACGGGCGACATCACGCAGCCCGGCCTCGGCCTGTCGGCCGCCGACCTCGCGCGACTGAAAGGCAGCGTGGATCATTTCTTCCACTTCGCCGCGATCTACGACATGGCCGCGAGCGAGGCGAGCCAGCAGGAGGCCAACATCAAGGGCACCTTGCACGCGGTGCAGGCGGCCGAGCAGCTCGGCGCGCGCTGCTTCCACCACGTGAGTTCGATCGCCGTCAGCGGACTCTACCGCGGCACGTTCCGCGAGGACATGTTCGAGGAGGCGGAGAACCTCGACCACCCGTACTTCCGCACCAAGCACGAATCGGAGAAAGTGGTGCGCCAGCAGTGCCGCGTGCCCTACCGGATCTACCGCCCGGCCGCCGTCGTCGGCCACTCGCGCACCGGCGAGATCGACAAGATCGACGGTCCGTACTACTCGTTCAAGACCATCCAGCGCATCCGCAACGCGCTGCCGAAGTGGATGCCGCTGGTGGGCGTGGAATCGGGCGTCAACAACGTCGTTCCGGTCGATTACGTCGTGAATGCCATCGACTGGCTCGCGCACCTGGACGGCCAGGACGGCGGCTGCTTCCACATCGTCGACACCGAGCACTACTCCACCGGGCAGATGATGAACATCTTCGCCGAGGCCGCTCATGCGCCGAAGTTCACGATGCGCTTCGACCCGAAGATATTCAACTTCATGCCGGCCGCGCTGACGGACCTGCTGTCCAAGCTGCCACCGGTGAAGCGGCTGAAGAGCGCGATCTTCGAGCGCATCGGCATGCCCGAGTCGGCCGCGATCCTGACGAAATACGCCACGAAGTACGACAGCCGCCACACGCAGCGCCTGCTGGAGGGCAGCGGCATCAGGCCTCCGAGGCTCACGAGCTACGCGCCGCGCATCTGGGACTACTGGGAGCGCAATCTCGATCCGGATCTGTTCGTCGACCGCACGCTGGAAGGACAGGTCAGGGATCGCGTGGTGCTGATCACCGGCGGATCCGCGGGCATCGGCAAGGCCGCGGCGATCCGCCTGGCGGCCGCCGGAGCGAAGGTGATCATCACCGCGCGCACGCGCGAGAAGCTCGACGAGACCTGCGCCGCGATCGCGGCGCAGGGGGGCCAGGGTTTCGCCTACGTCTGCGACGGTGCCGACCTGGAATCCGTGGACCGCGTGGTGCAGCAGATCGAGGCGGATCACGGCGGCGTCGACATCCTGATCAACAACGCCGGGCGCTCGATCCGCCGCTCGGTCGCCCTCGCCTACGACCGCTTCCACGACTTCGAGCGCACGATGCAGCTCAACTATTTCGGCGCCATCAGGATGATCCTGCGCGTGCTGCCCGGCATGGACCGGCGCCGCCGCGGGCACATCATCAACATCTCCTCGATCGGCGTGCTCGGACACCCGCCGCGCTTCTCGGCCTACATCGCGTCGAAGTCGGCGCTCGAAGGCTTCTCGCTCTGCGCGGCGGCGGAATACTCCGACCGCAACATCAGCTTCACCAACGTCAACATGCCGCTGGTACGCACGGAGATGATCGCGCCGACCAAGATCTACGAGTACGCACCGACGATGGAGGTCGAGGAAGCCGTGGACCTGATCGTCGAGGCGATCATCCACAAGAAGGCGCGCGTCGCGACCGGCATGGGCGTGTTCATGTCGGCGATGGGAGCGCTGTTCCCGAAGTTCTCCGAGATCACGAACAACGCGACCTTCCGCATGTTCCCGGATTCGGAGGCGGCCAGGGGCCTGCCGGCCGGCGCCGCGGCGCTGGAGCCGACCAGCGAGCAGGTCGCGATGGCCCAGTTGATGAAGGGCGTACACTTCTGATCATGGTGCAGGTCGGCATTCATGCCGACGCAGGTATCGGACATGGCGGGTCCGGCTGTGCCGGACCCTCGGGGTGTAGGTCGGCATTCATGCCGACGCACGTATCGGACGTGGCGGGTCCGGCTGTGCCGGACCCTCGGGGTGTAGGTCGGCATTCATGCCGACGCACGTATCGGACGTGGCGGGTCCGGCTGTGCCGGACCCTTGTCGGGCTGAAGCCCGACCTACGAGCCCGACCTACGAGCCCGACCTACG
>CAYXJM010000208.1:3841-5153 GCA_964465455.1 uncultured Klebsiella sp. | reverse complement strand
GGTCCGAATTCATTCGGACGTCCAGCACCTGTTCGGCTGAAGCCGAACCCACGGCAATTGCGGCAGGCGAAAAAAACCCCGGCACGTGGCCGGGGTGTGGTGACGACGGGCAGAAAGGGGTGATCAAGCCCGCCGGCGAACACTCACTGCGCCACGCCGAGGCACGTCGCCGTCACGACCAGCGGCTGCGCCAACTCGGTGACATTCGTGGCCGTCACGGAATAGCCGGTGGCCGTGATGCTCGCCGACACGTCGGTCAAATCGGGCGCTGCGACGAAGGAACCGCCGGTCGGAACCGTTCCCGCCGGACAATCCGCGGCCAGGGTCAGGGTGCTGTTGACCTCGACGTCCTGCGTCACCTCGGTCGTGTAGACCGAGAGGCCCTTGGCGCCCACGTCGGCGCGACAGATCAACGTGGCCGGCGACTGGCCGATCTCGTAGACGAACTGACCGTCCGGGCACGAGCCGGTGATGATGTCCTGCTTGGTGTCGAGCGCCGCCTGCACCGCGGCCATCTCGCCCTGCAGCACGGCGATGGCCGCCGCGTTGGTAGCGGAGTCGGCCTGCAGGGTGTCGAGCGCGGCCTGCGCGCCGGCCTGCCACTGCTCGATGTTCGCCACCTTGCCGATCAGCGTATCGACCTGCGCCTGCAGCGCATCGATGCGGGCGTTCAGGTACTGGAAGGGCTTGCCGTTCGGCGTCGTGCCCTTGTTGGTGGTGCTGGATTTCGGCGAGACGGCCTTGGGCGCCGCGACGGCCGTCATCGGCTGCGCGAACGCGAGGAAGCTGGACACGACGAGGCCCGAGACGGCGATCCTGGAAAGTTTTTTCATGGCTGGACCATCCTTTTGCATGAGTGGGATGAAATCCGATGAACCCGGGCGGCGAAGGCACCAGGTCGTGTCGGCGCTACGGATTGTGTGGGCGTCGCTCGCGCGCTTCTTTTAACCCCGTCACATTCCCGGCCGAAGGATTCACGCGCCCGGCAGGAGCAACGCCCGCGCCGCCGCGTCGCCGTCGAGGAGGCGGTTGCTGCGCCGCGCGACCTGCCATTGCCCGTCGCGCTTCAGCAGTTCCCAGCGGTTGGCCGCTACGCGGTACGCCTCGAACGCCGTGCCGTTGTGGCGGAACACGCAGCTGTGCCCGACGGCAACGGCCCGCGCGCCGTCGACGTGGACGTGCACGGGCCCGAGCAGGTGCGCACAGCCGTCGCGCATGAGCTGCTGGTGCGTGGGGCCGGTGATCAGCGCCGCGATGGCCGCGCGCCCCGCGCTCGCGCCGAAGCCCCCGACGTCGTAGACGCCGTCCTCGG
>CAYXJM010000208.1:0-3741 GCA_964465455.1 uncultured Klebsiella sp. | reverse complement strand
TTCTCGAGCACGGTCCGCTTCTCGCGATCGGCGGTGTGCGCCGACTGGGCCCCGCCCGTCACCGCGCCGATGCCGGCCCCGCGCGCCACGTCGCCGCTGGCGATCGCGCCGATCGCCGCGCCCAGCGCGGCGCCGCCGGCCGTGCCCTTGGCCACGGCCGTCCCGGTGGACACCTGCGTCGCGTAGGCCTCGCACTCGGCCTTGTCGCGCTCGTACTGCGCGAGATCCACGCCCTTGGTGTCGATGATCGGGCCCGAGGTGCCGGAACAGGCGGCAAGCAGGGTGGCGAGGGCGAGGATGGCAACGCGGCGCATGGGAATTCACTCCTGGAGTGGCGGTGCGCGGATTGTCCGTCATCCGGCGGCATGCGGGCAAAGCTTGATCCGGACGATTGACACCGGCGCGCCCGCGCAAAGATAGTTCGCCCGCCGAAACCACGACACGCAGCGCAGCCGCAGGCGGATCGAAGCACAGCATGTTTCCCGGTCACCATGACATCGAGCGCGCCGTCACCGAACTGGAGGACGGCCTCCCCGAGCCGCTGCGCGCGCTCGCGCGCGTCGCCTACGACTACCGCTGGTCGTGGTCGCGCGACGGCGCGGCCACGTTCGCGGCCATCGACCCCGAGCGCTGGGAGCACACCGGCTTCAACCCGCTGCGCCTGCTCACCGAGACGCCGCGCGCGACGCTCGCGCGTGCCACGCGCGACGCCGGCCTGCTCGCCCGCGTCGAGCGGCTTGCCGCCGAGCTTGCCGCGGACCGTGCCCGGCCCTGGCTCGAGCACCCGGCCGCGAGCCCGGAGCGCCCGGTCGCGTTCTGCTGCGCCGAGTTCGGCGTGCACGGCTCGCTGCCGATCTATTCCGGCGGGCTCGGCATCCTGGCCGGCGACATCCTGAAGGAAGCCTCGGACCTCGCGCTGCCGATGGTCGGCGTCGGGCTGATGTATCGCACCGGCTATTTCCACCAGCGCATCGACGTCACCGGGATGCAGCACGAGTACTGGCTCGATGCCGACCCCGAGCGCCTGCCCTGCGCGCGCGTGACGCGCGCCGACGGGGAGCCGGTCACCGTCGAGGTGCCGATCGCCGAGGAGCGCGTGACCGCGCAGGTGTGGCGCGTCGACGTGGGCCGCATACCGCTCTACCTGCTCGACACCGACCTGCCCGGCAACAGCCAGGTCGGCCGCTGGGTGACCTCGCGCCTCTACGAGAGCAACCGCTCGATCCGCCTCGCCCAGTACGCCGTGCTCGGTCTCGGCGGCGCGAGGGCGCTGCTCGCGCTCGGCATCACGCCCGCCGTGTACCACCTGAACGAGGGACATTCCGCGCTCGGCGTGTTCGAGCTGCTGTCGCGCGCCATGGACGCGGAGGGCCTCGGCTTCGACGCCGCGTGGCAGCGCGTGCGCGAACAGGTGGTGTTCACCACGCACACGCCGGTGCCGGCCGGGAACGAGACCTACCAGCGCGAGGAGATCCTGGCGGCGCTCGGACGCATAGCCGACATGGCGGGCGAGCGTGAGCGCTTCCTCGCCGCCGGGCGCGTGGACCCGGCGAACGCGGAGCAACCCTCCGGTATGTCGGCGCTGGCGCTGCGCGCGAGCCGCCGTGCCAACGGCGTGAGCCGCCGCCACGGCCAGGTGGCGCGCGACATGTGGCAGCCGCTGTTCCCTGGCCGCGCGGCGAGCGACGTGCCGATCACGCACGTCACCAACGGCGTGCACCTGCCCACGTGGCTGCGCGGCCCGATGCGCGAGCTGCTGGACCGCCACCTCGGCGATGACTGGTTGCGCCGCGCCGACCAGGCGGCCACCTGGGAACCCGTGAGCGACATTCCCGCCGCCGAGCTGTGGGCGGCGCGCTGCGAGGCACGCCGCCAGCTCGTGCGCACGATCACGCAGCGCGCCACGCGGCATCGCCTGGCACGCGGCGACACGCTCGACTACGCACAGGCTGCGAGCAACGGCGGCGGCTTCGTTCCCGATCGCCTCACGATCGGCTTCGCGCGGCGCCTCGCGACCTACAAGCGCCTGCACCTGCTCGCGCTGCAACCGGAGCGGGCGGTCGCGCTGCTCGGCGGCGAGCGCCCGCTCCAGTTCATCTTCGCCGGCAAGGCGCATCCCGCCGACCTCGAAGCGAAGGAGGTGGTGCGCCAGCTGTTCGCGCTGAAGCGGTCACCGGACGTGGCCGGGCGCGCGGCCTTCCTCGAGGACTACGACATCACGATCGCGCAGCAACTGGTGGCCGGGTGCGACGTGTGGGTGAACCTGCCGCGCCCGCCGCTCGAGGCGAGCGGCACCAGCGGCATGAAGTCATGCCTCGGCGGCGGGCTGCAACTGTCGGTGCTGGACGGCTGGTGGGCGGAGGCCTGGGACGGGAGCAACGGCTGGGCCATCGACGGCGGTGTCGAGTTGGACCACGCGGCGCAGGACTGGCGCGACGCGCGCACGCTCTTCGACCTGCTGGAGCAGCAGGTCGTGCCGATGTTCCACGAGCGCGATCCCGACGGCGTGCCGCAGCGCTGGGTGGCGATGATCCGCCGCAGCCTGCAGACCGTGGGGCCGCGCTTCTCCGCGACGCGAATGCTGCGCGAGTACGCCGACCGCTTCTACGCGCCGGGCCAGGACGGCTAGCGCGGCGCCCGCTTCGCGACCGCGCGCTTCTTCGCCGCCGCCTTGGCGGGCTTCTTCTTCGCCGGCGCCTTCGCCGGCATCGCCCTGGCCTTCGCGGCTTTCGCCTTCGCCTTCGCGGCCTTCGCTGCGCGTGTCGCGGCAGCGGCGGCGCGGTCCGCGACGCGCTCGGCGCTGCGCCCCACACGCGTGCCGCGCGCCTGCTCGAGCAGCTCGGTGGCGAACCGCGCCGCCTGCTCGTTGATGTCCCGGATCAGGTCGTAGACGGCCCCGATCGACTCGTCCTGCACCTTGCTGATCTTCTTCGCCGGCGTGCGCAGCACGTCGATCTTCTCGAGCATCTTGAGCGGCATGTCGGCGATCGCCTTGTGGATGTCCTCCGCCGTGGTCGCTCCCTTCTCGATCAGTTCCTGCACCAGCTTGATCAACGATTTCTTCTTGGCCATGGACCCGTCTCCTGGTTGTTGGGGGCAATGCGCGACGGACGTCGCGTCCGGCGCACTATTCCCCACCCGGCCCGGCGCGCAATTGCGCCAGATCATGATTTCCGCGCGCGGCAGGGGTCCGTGCCGGGTCGGGAAGCGCAATTTCCCCGATTCCCACAATTTTCAGCGTGGTTTAAGGAATAGCCGGTAGGGTCTGCGCGTCATGGGAGCGTGGGCACAGGAGAAGCCTCGCTGCCGCGTGCCCTTACAACTACCCGAGAGGATTCCCTGGATGATCAGACTGCGCCCCGTCCCGCTGGCCTTCGCCCTGCTGGCACTCGGCAGCCACGCCGCCTCCGCCAGCACCGCCTACGGTGACCTGAACAACTTCGACGCCGTGAACGACACCGGCCAGGACTGCCACGGCTTCGAGATCGAGCTCGACGACGTGCGCAGCACGGACATCACCTACACCTACGACTGGAACCACTACGGCGCGCCGAAGATCCGCGAGGACCTGAGCGACCCGGCGCACCCGAAGGTGATCGTGCGCTACGAGAGCGCGAAGAACCCCGACGGCACCTGGGCCGCGTTCACCGCGGTGCCGTTGACGCCCCTCGCCCCGACCGACGGCCACAGCTGCACCGACCCCTCCCGCAACGACGGCTGCGAGCACTTCGGCGTGGGCTA
>CAYXJM010000207.1:0-5194 GCA_964465455.1 uncultured Klebsiella sp. | reverse complement strand
GGCAAGCGCTGCCTGAACCTGGTCTGCTACACCGGCGCGGTCACGGTCGCCGCGGGGCTCGGCGGCGCGCGCGCCAGCACCAGCGTCGACATGTCCGCGACCTACCTCGACTGGGCCCGGCGCAACCTCGCGCTGAACGGGCTGGCCGAGGCGCGGCACGAACTGGTGCGCGCCGACTGCCTGCGCTGGCTGGGCGCCGAGCGCCGGCGCTGGGACCTGGTCTTCCTGGATCCCCCCTCGTTCTCGAACTCCAGTCGCATGGAGAACACGCTGGACGTGCAGCGCGACCACGTCGCGCTGGTGCGCGCCGCGCTGCGGGTGCTGGAACAGGACGGCACGCTGCTGTTCTCGACCAACCGGCGCGGCTTCCGCCTCGATGCCGCCGCGCTCGCGGATCTCGCGATCGAGGACCTCACGGAGGCCAGCATCGACCCCGATTTCAACCGCAAGCCGGTGCCGCACCGGCTGTTCCGCATCCGCAGGGCGCCTGCGCGCGTCACCGAACCGTCATAATCCTGTCTTTTACTGTCACGCAACGATCACGATGGCGCGGGGTGGAACAGGGGCATGAACGGCAAGCAGACGATCCTGGTGGTGGACGACGAGTCGTCGATCCGGGACATGGTGCAGCTCTCGCTGGAGCTGGCCGGTTTCAACTGCCTGCAGGCCGCCAACGCCCGCGAGGCGATGAGCCAGATCCTGGACGCGCGCCCCGACCTGGTGCTGCTCGACTGGATGATGCCCGAGACCAGCGGCTTCGAGCTGCTGCGGCGCCTGCGCAAGGACGAGAACTGTGCCCGGCTGCCGGTCATCATGCTGACGGCGAAGGTCGAGGAGGGCAACCGCGTGCAGGGGCTCGACGGCGGCGCCGACGACTACGTGAGCAAGCCCTTCTCGCCGCGCGAGCTGATCGCGCGCATCCGCGCGCTGCTGCGCCGCAGCGCGCCGGTCGAGGAGCAGCAGCCGATGGAGTTCGACGGGCTGCGGCTCGACCCGCTCGCGCACCGCGTCTTCGCGGGGGGGCGGCCGGTCGAGATGGGGCCGACGGAGTTCCGCCTGCTGCAGTTCCTGATGAGCCACCCCGAGCGCGCCTACTCGCGGGCGCAGCTGCTCGACCAGGTCTGGGGCGCGAACGTCTACATCGACGAGCGCACCGTCGACGTGCACGTGCGGCGCCTGCGCAAGGCGCTGGAGCCGGCCGGGCCCGGCGACAGGGATTTCGGGGAGTTCATCCAGACCGTGCGCGGCACCGGCTACCGCTTTTCCGTCCAGATGGCGCGGGCCTGAACGATGCCGGCCGGCGCGTGGCGCGACCTGCTGCTGCTCGGCGCGCTGGTGCTGGCCGGCTACCTGCTCGGCGCCGCGCTGGGCAACGGCGGCGCCGGGCTCGCCTGCGGGGCGCTGGCCTTCGTGCTGATCGGCTTCCGCCGGCTGGCGCAGGTGCACCGGTGGTGCGCGGAGGAGCCCCTGCAGCGCGAGCCGCCGGTGCACAGCGGGATGTTGGGGGAGATGGCCGACCGCATGAAGCACAACCAGGTCCGCATGCAGCGCCGGCTCGACGAGGCGAGCGGCACGGTGGAGCGCCTGCGCGAGTCCTACGCCGCGCTGAAGGACGGCATCGTGATGCTGGGGCCCGACAACGCCATCGAGTGGGCCAATGCCAGCGCGCTCGCGCTGCTCGGCCTGCGCTACCCGCAGGACGTGGGACAGCCGGTGGGCAACCTGGTGCGCGACCCGGATTTCGCCGCCTACCTCCGCGAAGGCGACTTCGAGCGCTCCTTCACGCTCGAGACCGGCGGCGCGGCGGCACGGACCCTGGAGATCCAGGCCACGGCCTTCGGCACGAACCGCAAGGTGGTCTTCATCCGCGACGTCACGGCGCTCACGCGCCTCGAGACGATGCGCCGCGACTTCGTGGCCAACATCTCGCACGAGCTGCGCACCCCGCTCACCGTGATCGCGGGCTACGTGGGCGTCCTGCAGGACCTGCTGCCGCAGGACTCGCCGGCCATCGCCAGGGCGCTGGGTCAGATGCAGCAGCAGTCCGCGCGCATGGAGCACCTGCTGCGCGACCTGATGCTGCTGTCGAAGCTCGAGGGCACCGAGGACGCCGACGGCGCGGGCGAGGAGTCGATCGCGGTGTGCGCGATGCTGGAGTCGATCCGCGAGAACGCGCTGGCGGCCTGCGGCGGCGAGCGCCGCATCACGCTCGAGTGCGCGCCCGGGCTGCGCCTGCGCGGGCCGCGGCTGCAGGTCGAGAGCATCTTCTCGAACCTGGTGTTCAACGCGGTGAAGTACACGGCGCCCGGCGGCAACATCCGCATCGTGTTCGCTCCCGCCGCCGATCACGCGCTGTTCAGCGTCACGGACGACGGCATCGGCATCGACCCGGTGCACATCCCGCGGCTCACGGAGCGCTTCTACCGCGTCGACAAGAGCCGCTCGGCCGATAGCGGCGGCACCGGTCTCGGGCTCGCGATCGTCAAGCACGCGCTGAAGCGCGTCGAGGGCGAGCTGCGGATCGAGAGTCGCCCGGGCGCCGGCAGCACCTTCAGCTGCCGCTTCCCGCTGGCGCGGGTGAGCGGGGCGAACGACGCCTGAGGCCGGCTGTCATGAAAGCGTCACAATGCGGTCATAATATGCCGCTCGCGACCAACCGGGACCCGGTCGACCGGGTCCAGCAACCGCCCAGGAGGCGCCCGTGAAGAAACTGTTCTGCACCGTCATCGCCGCTGCCGCGCTCGCCCAGGTTCCGCCCGCGCTGGCCCAGCGCGACAACATCAGCATCGTGGGTTCCTCCACGGTGTATCCGTTCGCGACCGTGGTGGCCGAGCGCTTCGGCCGCACCGGCAAGTTCAAGACCCCCAAGGTCGAATCCACCGGCACCGGCGGCGGCATCAAGCTGTTCTGCGCCGGCGTCGGCGTGCAGCACCCCGACATCGTCAACGCCTCGCGGCGCATGAAGGACAGCGAGCTCGCGGACTGCCGCAAGAACGGCGTGAGCGAGATCTCCGAGGTCGTGATCGGCTTCGACGGCATCGTGCTCGCCAACGCCGTGAGCGCGCACCACTACGAGCTCACGCTGAAGGACGTGTTCCTCGCGCTCGCCAAGGACGTGCCGAACCCCGACGGCAGCGAGACGCTGGTGCCGAACCCGTACCGGACCTGGCAGGACGTGAATCCCGCGCTGCCGGCCAACCCGATCGAGGTGCTCGGCCCGCCGCCGACCTCCGGCACCCGCGATGCCTTCGTGGAGCTCGCGATGGAAGGCGGCTGCAAGACCTTCCCCTGGGTCAAGGCGGTCAAGGACAAGGACGAGAACCGGTTCAAGGCGATCTGCCACGCGGTGCGCGAGGACGGCGCCTACATCGAGGCCGGCGAGAACGACAACCTGATCGTGCAGAAGCTCGGCGCCAACCCGAACGCGCTCGGTATCTTCGGCTACAGCTTCATGGAGGAGAACACCGACAAGGTGCAGGGCAGCAAGGTCGCCGGCGTCGAGCCGACCTACGAATCGATCGCCGACGGGTCCTACGCCGTGTCCCGTCCCCTCTATTTCTACGTGAAGAAGGCCCACGTCGGTCTGATTCCGGGCATCCCGGAATTCGTGGCGGAGTTTGTCAGCGAGCGCGCCATGGGCGAAGATGGCTACCTCGCCGACCGCGGCCTGATCTCGCTGCCGGAAGACCGGTACGAGGCGGCGGCCGAGGCCGCGCGCACCCTGGCGCCGTTCGCGCTCTGAGCGCAGGCGCGCCCGACCTGGCCGTCGCGCGGGGATCGCGGCGGCCCGATCCAGTCCAGGACGACGTGAACGCCTCGCCATGAATGTTTCGACGCTGCTGCTGCTGATCGCCGCCCTCGCCATCGCGGGCTATTTCCAGGGCAGCTCGCGCGCCGTGACGCTCGCCGCCGCGCGCGGCGGGGTGCGCAGCCTGCCGTCGCTGCCCTCCCATTACGGTGCCTTCGTCGCGCTGATGGTGGGGCTTCCCGCGCTCGCCGCCGTCGCGTTGTGGTCGCTGGTCTCGGCGCCGCTGATCGAACGTGCGGTGCTGGCCTCGCTGCCGGCCTCGCACGCGGGCGGCGACCCGGGGCTGCTCCTGAATTCCATCGCCAACCTGGGCGCGGGCGTCTCGGCCGGCGCCGCCGATCCCGTGCTCGCGAGCGCGGCCGAACGGATGCTCGGCCTCGAGCGGCGCTCGGCGCTCGGCATGTGGGCGCTCGCGCTGGCCTGTGCGCTGTGCGGCGGGCTGCTCGGCTGGCGGCGCGTGCAGCCCGCGTTCGTGGCGCGCAGCGTGGTCGAGCGCATCTTCACGCGAGTGCTGCTGGCCTGCGCGAGCGTCGCGGTGCTCACCACCGTGGGCATCCTGCTCTCGGTGGTGGTCGAGTCCATGCGCTTCTTCCAGATGGTGTCGCCCGCGGAGTTCTTCTTCGGCCTCGAGTGGAGCCCGCAGATCGCGCTGCGCGCCGACCAGCAGGGCTCGTCCGGGCGCTTCGGCGCGGTGCCGCTGTTCGCCGGCACGCTGCTGATATCGGCGATCGCGCTGCTGGTGGCGGTGCCGATCGGGCTGATGTCGGCGATCTATCTCAGCGAGTACGCGGGCGACAGGGTGCGCAGCCGGCTGAAGCCGCTGCTGGAGATCCTCGCCGGCATCCCGACCGTGGTGTACGGCTTCTTCGCCGCGCTCACCGTCGCGCCGCTGGTGCGCGAGCTCGGCACGGCGATCGGGCTCGAAGCCTCTTCCGAGAGCGCGCTCGCGGCCGGCCTCGTGATGGGCGTGATGATCATTCCGTTCGTCTCCTCGCTCTCCGACGACATCCTGCACGCGGTGCCGCTCAGCCTGCGCGACGGGTCGCTCGCGCTCGGCGCGACGCGCTCCGAGACCATCAAGCGCGTGGTGATTCCGGCGGCGCTGCCCGGCATCGTCGGCGGCGTGCTGCTCGCGGCCTCGCGCGCGATCGGCGAGACGATGATCGTGGTGATGGCGGCGGGGCTCTCCGCGCGGCTGTCGGCCAATCCCTTCGAATCGGTCACCACGGTGACGGTGCAGATCGTGACGCTGCTGGTCGGCGACCAGGAGTTCGACAGCCCGAAGACGCTGGCGGCCTTCGCGCTCGGCCTGGTGCTGTTCCTGGCCACGCTGGCGCTGAACATCTTCGCGCTGCACATCGTGCGCAAGTACAGGGAGCAGTATGA
>CAYXJM010000206.1:0-5207 GCA_964465455.1 uncultured Klebsiella sp. | reverse complement strand
GTGCCCAGCATCATGTGCATGTTCGGCTTCAACGCCGGCGGCGGCTCCTACCTGCCGCGCCAGGGCAGCTTCGTCATCCAGCCGCGCGGCACCTTCTTCGGCCTCACCGGCCCGGGCGTCGTCAAGTCGGTGCTGGGCGAGGACGTGACGCCCGACGAGCTGGGCGGCCCGGACGTGCACTCGCAGTCGGGCGTGACGGACTTCGTGGTCGAGGACGAGGTGAGCGCGCTGCGCAAGGTGCGCGAGATCCTGAACTACATCCCGAACAACAACGGCGAGCTGGCGCGCTACCAGCCCACCTCGGATCCCATCGACCGCAAGACCTGGGACATCGACATCCTGCTGAAGAAGGCGTTCAACTCCCCGACCGGCTTCAACACGCCGTTCGACGTGAGCATCATCATCCAGCAGATCTGCGACCACGGCGACTTCATGGAAGTGCAGCCCGACCGTGCGCGCAACACCATCACGGCCTTCGGCCGCATGGGCGGGCAGGTGGTGGGCTTCGTCGCGAACAACAGCGCGGTGGCCTCGGGGCAGATCGACATCGCCGCGGCGTACAAGAACGCGCGCTTCATCCGCTTCTGCAACCTGTACAACATCCCGGTGGTGTTCATGGAGGACACCACGGGCTTCCTGCCCGGGCGCGAGCAGGAGACGGGCGGCATCGTGCAGGCCGGCCGGGCGATGCTCGACGCGATCGTCGACCTGCGCACGCCGCGCTTCCTCGTGATCCTGCGCAACGCATTCGGCGGCGCCTACGCGTCGTACAACAACTACCCCACGGGCGCCGACTTCGTGATCGCGCTGCCGACCACGCGCGCGGCCGTGATGGGCCCCGCGGGCGTGGAGTTCGTCTACAAGGACGAGCTGCGCGCGATCCGCGGCCAGCGCCAGGAGCGCCTCGCTGCAGAGCTGAAGAACCTGCGCGAAGCCGGCATGGCCGAGGAAGAGGCAAGCGTCGTGGCGAAACGCCACGTCGATGCCTGGGTGAAGGAGAGCGAAGCGGCGCTCGCGACCCGCTACGAGCGCGAGCTCATGAACCCGAACGAGGCGCTCAGCCTCGGCTCGATCTCGCAGATCGTGATGCCCTCGGACCTGCGCAAGGTGATCGCGGAGAATCTCCTGTTCCACCTCGGGCACTACACGCCGGAGCCGTTCGCCGGCGTCCAGCGCGAGTTCCATTGAGCCACTTTCCAGCCATCTTCGCGGAATCCAGACAGTGCGCAGCAGCAACGACTACTACCTGAACAACCCCCTGGTGCATCGCAACCGCCGGCTGGCGCAAAGCGCCTCGAGCTGGGTGCGCAGCTTCGCGTGCGAGGACATGCGCCCGCTGATCATCTGCCGCGGCCCGATCCGGCGCGAGGCGATGGACGTGTTCGACGAGATGGGCATCCACGGCTACGGGATCCTGCTCTCGGAGAAGGACTCGATCGTGTTCACCAACGCGCTCGCGCCCGAGCTGCGCACGCTGACCGACCCCGATCGCGTGCACCGCGTGCCCGACTACACCGGCGCGACGAAGGAGGAGCGCACGCTGCGCATCCGCCAGATCATCGCGATCGCGAAGGACAACGGCTACGACTCGATCTTCGCCGGCTACGGCTTCATGTCCGAGGACGAGGAGCTGGTGAAGTCGATCGAGGAAGCGGGCCTGACGTTCATCGGTCCGTGCAGCCGCACGGTGCGCGGCGCGGGCTTCAAGGACGAGGCCAAGCGCACCGCGCTCGCGGTCGGCGTCAGCGTCACGCCCGGCATCGACAACGTCACGGCGCTCACGCTGCTCGCGAAGTTCCCCGACTCGGCCGCGCTGCGCGCGCTGGCCGAGGCCGAGAAGCTCGGGCTCGGGGCGGAGGTCTTCGACGCGTCGAATCCGCTGGAGGCGCAGGCCGACGCGGTGCTGAACGCCGCCTACCGCAAGGGCATGGACCTCTTCAGCGTCGAGGAGATGTGCGTCGAGCTCGAGAAGCGCGTCGCCGAGATGTACGCGAAGCACCCGCAGAACCGCATCCGCCTGAAGGCGATCGGCGGCGGCGGCGGCAAGGGCCAGCGCATCCTGGCCTCGCCCGAGGCCTTCGACGGCAAGACCCTGGAAGAACGGATCGCCAGGGCCGCGGCGCGCGCTCCCGAGCGCGCGCGCGAGATCCTGGCCGAGGTGAAGGCCACCGGGGTCGGCGACAACAAGAACATCCTGATCGAGCTCAACATCGAGACCACGCGCCACCAGGAGATCCAGGTGATCGGCAACGGCGTGTGGGCGACCACGCTCGGAGGTCGCGACTGCTCGCTGCAGATGCACGAGCAGAAGCTGCTCGAGGTGTCGGTGACCGAGGAGGAGCTCGAGCTCGCGATCGGGCGCGCCGAGGCGGCCGGGCGCGCCGAGGAGGTCCGCGTGCTGAAGAGCGACCTCGCGATCCTGCGCCGCATGGAGGACGAGGCCGCGCGCTTCGGCGCGGCGGTCGGGCTCGACTCGGTCTCGACCTTCGAGTGCATCGTCGAGCGCGACCACCACTTCTTCATGGAGATGAACACGCGGATCCAGGTCGAACACCGCGTCACCGAGCTCTGCTACGGGCTGCGCTTCGTGAACCCCGACGACGCCAGCGACAGCTTCGTGGTCGAGTCGCTGGTCGAGGCCATGGTGCTGCTGGCGCGCCACAAGACCCGGCTGCCGAAGCCCGAGCGCGTGCACCGCAACAACGCCTCGGTCGAGGCGCGCCTGAACGCGACCAACCAGGCGCTTCACCCGCACGCCGGCGGCATCATCCGCAACTGGTCGAACGCGATCGAGGGCGAGATCCGCGACGACCAGGGCATCAGCCTGCACAACCCCGACACCGACGTGTTCATGGCCTACACGCTGGCCGGGGCCTACGACTCGAACATCGCGCTGCTGCTCACGGTCGGCAACGACCGCCTCGACAGCTACCAGCGTCTCGCCGAGATCCTGCGGGTGACGCAGCTCTCGGGCAAGGATCTCGCGACCAACCTCGAGTTCCACTACGGCCTGGTGAACTGGTTCATCGGCGCGAACATCAACGCGCGCCCGACCACGCGCTTCATCCTGCCGTACCTCACCGCGGTCGGAAGGCTGCGCGAGCGGGCGGGCCGCATCGATCTCGACCACGCGCTGGCGCAGCTGCGCAGGCACCGCCTCGCGGCGGTCCGCGACGCGGGCGCACGCAAGGCCCTCGCCGAGTGCATCGACCGCAAGCAGACACTGCTGCTGCGCCCGATCCAGAAGCTCTTCGCCGAGCCGCACATGTTCGCGGGCTGGCTGAGCCGCTGGCGCGACAGCTTCAGCTTCGCCGACGGCAAGGTGGCGTTCCGCCGCAACCCGATCGAGGTGCTGGCGGAGACCTACCATTACCTGAACATGGACTACAGCGAGTCGACGCCGCCCGCGTACATGATCTGGGATCACGACAACGTCGTGCTGGAGTCGGCGCTGGCGTTCTATGGCAGCGTGCGCGAGCTTTCCGGCACCTCGGACTGGGCGGCCACCGAGCGCTTCCTCGGCGCTGCCAGCGCCCCGTCCGGCGTCGCGAAGGAGACCTGGGCCGCGGCGCGCGCCGCGCACGCCGGCTACCAGGCTGCGACCGAGCTGCTGCTGGTGCTGCCCTTCGTGGCGCAGCAGACGGATTTCTTCGCGCTGCGCGTGAACCCGGACCTCAGCGTGCACATCCCCGAGCACCTGCTCGATCCCGAGCACCAGGCCGAGATGGCCAAGGTGCTGGTGCCGCCGCCGGCGGCCAAGTCCGACGAGATCCTCGCTGCGAGCGGCGGCATGTTCTACCCGCGCGAATCGCCGGCCTCGCCGGCGTTCGTGGAGGAGGGGCAGCACTTCGAGCAGGGCGAGCCGCTCTACATCGTCGAAGTGATGAAGATGTTCAACAAGGTCTACGCGCCGTTCAGCGGCACCATCGAGAAGGTGCTGGTCTCGGGCGAGGGCGTGATCATCAAGAAGGGCCAGCCGCTGTTCAAGGTCGTTCCCGACGAGCGCATCGTCGAGGAGACGCCGGAGGAGGTGCACGCGCGCCGCATCGCCGCGACGGCGGATTTCCTGGCCACGCTGGAGGTGCACGCATGATCACCGGGCTCGACCACATCGCCATCGCCGTGCCCGACCTGGAGCGCGCGATACGTCGCTTCCTCGAGGACTTCGGCCTGCAGTACGAGGGGACCGAGGAGGTCGAATCGGCGCGGACCACGACCGCCTTCTTCCCGCTGCCGCCGACCAGCATCGAGCTGGTGCATCCGCTGCGCGGGGAGGGGCCGATCGCGAAGTACCTCGAGAAGAAGCCGGGCGGCATCCATCACCTGTGCTTCCGCAGCGACGACATCGACGCCGACGTGGCGCGGCTGAAGGCGAAGGGCTACCAGTTCCTCAGCGAGGAGCCGGGGCCCGGCGCGCACGGCTGCCGCGTGATCTTCATCCATCCGAAGAGCTGCGACGGCGTGCTGATCGAGCTGAGCCAGCCGCCGGCCGAACACCACTGAGCAATCAGGGAGAACCGACATGAGTGGATCGGAATACCGCCCCCGGGCTGCCAAGCTGGCCGACTGGGAGAAGCAGGTCACCAAGCAGCTCGGCGGCGCCTCGCCCGCGACGCTGGATACCGCGACGCCCGAGGGCATCACGCTGAAGGCGCTCTACACCGCCGAAGACACCGCGGCGCTGCCGTTCGCGAACACGATGCCCGGGATCGAGCCTTTCGTGCGCGGGCCGCAGGCCACGATGTACGTCGGCCGCCCGTGGACCATCCGCCAGTACGCGGGCTTCTCGACGGCCGAGGAATCGAACGCCTTCTACCGCAAGGCCCTCGCCGCAGGCGGCCAGGGAGTGTCGGTCGCCTTCGACCTCGCGACGCACCGCGGCTACGACTCGGACCACCCGCGCGTGGTCGGTGACGTGGGCAAGGCCGGTGTCGCGGTCGACAGCGTCGAGGACATGAAGATCCTCTTCGACGGCATCCCGCTCGACAAGGTCTCGGTGTCGATGACGATGAACGGCGCGGTGCTGCCGGTGCTCGCGGGCTACATCGTCGCGGCCGAGGAGCAGGGCGTGGCGCAGGAGCAGCTCTCGGGGACGATCCAGAACGACATCCTCAAGGAGTTCATGGTCCGCAACACCTACATCTATCCGCCGGCGCCGTCGATGCGGATCATCGGCGACATCATCGCCTACACCTCGCGCAACATGC
>CAYXJM010000205.1:0-5214 GCA_964465455.1 uncultured Klebsiella sp. | reverse complement strand
GCCGGGAGCGCCAGTTCCAGTGCGCGTGCCGCGGCCTTGCGACCCGCTTCGTCGCCGTCGAAGCAGAACACGACACTGGGCGTGTAGCGGTACAGGCGCTGCAGGTGGTTTGTCGTCAACGAGGTGCCGAGCGTCCCGGTGGCGTTGTTGATGCCATGCTGGGCGAGCATCACCACGTCCATGTAGCCCTCGACCACCAGGACGCAGTCGAGGTCGCGCACCGTCCGTCGGGCTTCGTACAGCCCGTAGAGCTCCTGACTCTTGTGGAAGATCGCCGTTTCGGGAGAATTCAGGTACTTCGGTTTCTCGTCGGTCAGCACGCGCCCGCCGAACGCAACGGCGCGCCCCCGGATGTCCCGGATCGGGAACATGATGCGGTGGCGGAAGCGGTCGTAGAGGCCGCCGTCGTCGCGTGCAATCAGCAGGCCCGCGTCCAGCAGCAGCGTGCGATCCGTCTCCGAGCGCCCCAGGGCGTTGAGCAGGCCGTCCCATCCCGGAGGCGCGAACCCGATCCCGAAGCGCTGGACCGTTTCGTCGCTGAGCCCCCGGCGCTCGAGGTACTTCCTGGCTTCCGCCGCCTGCGGATGCGAGCGCAGCTGCGCCTGGAACCACTTCGCCGCGGCTTCGAGCCGCGCAGCGAGTTCTGCCTGTCGCGGCGAGGCACCGGGGGCCCCGCCTTCGCGCGGAACTTCCACGCCCGCGATCGCCGCCAGCTTCTCCACGGCCGCGGGGAAATCGAGCCGCTCGTACTCCATCAGAAAGCCGATCGCGTTGCCACCCGCGCCGCAGCCGAAGCAGTAATAGAACTGCTTGTCGGGATTCACGCTGAACGAAGGGCTCTTTTCGTCGTGGAAGGGGCAGAGCGCGGAGTAGTTCTTCCCCGCCCGGCGCAAATTGACGCGGGCGTCGATGACATCGACGATGTCGACCCGCTCCAGCAGGTCGTCTATGAATTGTTGCGGGATTCGTCCTGACATCGCGGGCCGCGCATGGGAATGCGTCTGCATGTTACAGGAACGGCGGAGACGGTCTCCAATCCCCGGGGCGGGGTGATCCTGTCAGGAGAGGCGGGCCTTGATACGCTGGCTGACGACGCCCATGTCGGCGCGTCCCTGCACTTGCGGCTTGAGGATCGCCATCACCTTGCCCATGTCCTTCATCGCCACGGCGCCGCTTGCGCGCACCGCGTCGTCGATCAGGCGTTCCAGTTCGGCTTCGCCGAGCGCCTGGGGCAAAAACTCCTGGATCACCGCCAGTTCGCCGGCCTCGATCGCGACCAGATCCGCGCGCCCGGCGCTTTCGAACTGCTGGATGGAGTCGCGCCGCTGCTTGACCATCTTGTCGAGGATCGCCAGCACGCGCGCATCATCCACTTCGATGCGCTCGTCTACCTCGACACGCTTGATGTCGGCCTGGATGAGGCGTATCGCGCCCAGCCGGGCCTTGTCCTGTGCACGCATCGCGGCCTTCATGGCCTCGGTGAGGCGCGCCTTGAGCGTGAGCGTGGACTCGCTCATCGGAGGGTGGCTGCGACAGCGATCAGTACAGGCGCTGCTGGCGACGCGACTCGCGGCTCACCTTCTTCAGGTGGCGCTTCACGGCGGCGGCCGCCTTGCGCTTGCGGATCCAGGTCGGCTTTTCGTAGAACTCGCGACGACGAACTTCAGCCAGCACGCCCGCTTTCTCGCAGGAACGCTTGAAGCGGCGCAGGGCCACGTCGAAAGGTTCGTTGTCTTTTACCTTGATGGACGGCATTCAGGACCTACCAGTCGATTGTTCGGAATAATGATACTCCCCCTTGCCGTACGGCAGGCGGGGCGCCGAATTCTAAAGGCTTCGCGCCCGGAATGCAAAACGACCGGGGCGGGGAATATTGCCGCGGCAGGGTGCTTCGCCCCGGGGCGCCGGTTATCATCCCGGCCATGCGCGTGCTCGGCATCGAAACATCCTGCGACGAGACGGGAGTCGCGGTCTTCGATTCGGACCGCGGCCTGCTCGCGCATTCCCTGCACAGTCAGGTGGCCATGCACGCCGAATACGGCGGCGTCGTTCCCGAACTCGCGTCGCGCGACCACATCAGGAAGACGCTGCCGCTGATCCGGCGCGTGCTCCATGAAGCCGCGTGCCCTGTCGACAGCATCGACGGCGTGGCTTACACGGCAGGCCCCGGCCTGCTCGGCGCGCTCCTCGTGGGCGGCTGCGTCGCGCGCTCGCTGGCCTTTGCCTGGGGGGTGCCGGCGGTCGGAGTGCACCATATGGAGGCACACCTGCTGGCGCCGATGCTCGAGCCGGAGCGCCCCGCTTTCCCCTTCGTGGCCCTGCTCGTCTCGGGCGGCCATACCCAACTGGTGCTGGTCGAGTCGATCGGGAGCTATCGCGTACTCGGGGAGTCGCTCGACGACGCGGCGGGCGAAGCCTTCGACAAGGTGGCCAAGATGCTCGGGCTCGGGTACCCGGGCGGACCGCAGCTGGCCGCGCTGGCAGCCGACGGGGTTCCGGGGCGATTCGATTTTCCCCGCCCGATGACCAACCGTCCCGGGCTCGATTTCAGCTTCAGCGGGCTCAAGACGGCTGCCGCGAATGCGCTCCGGGGGCTGCAACAGGAGGAGGGCGGGCTCGTCACGCCCCGGTCACGGGCCGACATCGCGTGCGCGTTCCAGCAGGCAGTGATCGACACCCTCGCCATCAAGTGCCGGCGCGCGCTGGAAGCGACGGGGCTCACGCAGCTGGTGCTGGCGGGTGGCGTGAGCGCCAATCGCGAACTGCGCGACCGGCTGCACGACGAGGCGCGCTCGCGAGGGTGGCAGGTGTTCTATCCCCGCCCGGAGTTCTGCACCGACAACGGCGCCATGGTGGCGTTCGCCGGTTGTCAGCGCCTGCTCGCGGGGCAGCACGACGACCTTGCGGTGCGTGCCCTGGCGCGCTGGCCGATGGACACGCTGGAGCCGGTCGCGTGAGCATGCGGTTCGACAGTCCGTGACGGACATCGTCTACATCCACGGCCTGCGCGTCGAAACCGTGATCGGCGTGTACGCGTGGGAGCGCAACGTGCGCCAGGAACTGGAGCTCGACCTCGAGATGGCGAGCGACGTTGCCGCCGCAGCGCGCTCCGACGCGATCACCGACGCCCTCGATTACCACGCCGTCGCCGAGCGTGTCCGCGCGCTGGCCGCCGCGAGCTCGTGCCGGCTGGTGGAGACCCTTGCCGAGAACGTCGCAACTGCGCTGATGGCGGAATTTGCCGTGCCGTGGCTGCGGATCAGGGTGAACAAGCCAGGAGCCGTGCCGGGCGCGCGCGCTGTCGGTGTGCTGATCGAGCGCCGTTCGCCGCGCGCTCAATAGAGATTGCGTCCGCCGTCCACCGCGAGTATCTGCCCGGTCACGTAGGGCGCCTCGAGTCCGAGAAAGCGCGTGGCACCCGCGATGTCTTCCGGCGTGCCCATGCGCTTCAGTGCGGTCTGCGCCAGCAGGGCCTCGGCGTGCGTGGCACCGAGCACCGCGTTGGGCTGCTCCGGCCACAGGATCGCGCCCGGGGCGATGCCGTTCACCCTGACCGAGGGGCCGAGTTCCACGGCGAGCGCGCGGGTCATCATCGCGAGACCCGCCTTCGCCATCGTGTAGACCGCGTGCTGCGGCAGCGGAATGTCCGCATGGACGTCGACGATGTTGACGATCGCCCCGCGGTCGCGCGCCAGGGCTGGCGCCAGCGCCTGGCTGAGGAAAAAGGCGCCCTTCAGGTTGGCGTCGAACAGTTCGTTCCAGTGCGCGTCGCCCACGCTGCCGAGCGGGGTCGCATAGAAGGCCGAGGCGTTGTTCACCAGCAGGTCCAGCCCGGGACCCAGCCGAGCGGCCTTTTCCGCCAGGAGCCGTACGTCCTCCGGCCGGCACAGATCGGCCTGTACGGCGGCACAGCTGCCCGGGCGAAGGGCCTCGAGCTCTTGCACCAGCTGCTCCGCGGCTGCCGCCGAACTGCGGTAATGGACCAGCACGCGGCAACCGGCGCGATGCAGTTCGCGCGCGATCGCGGCGCCTATGCGCTGCGCCGCACCGGTGACCAGCGCGACGCGACCGGCGTTGCTACGTTCCATCCGACTCTCCAAGGATCCGGGCGACTTCGACGCAGCGCATTCGATGCATCTCGGCCGCGATCTGCGGTCCGCGCAGGCCGCGCGCGAGGGCCGGCGCCGCGGTGACCGCTGCCGCCGCTGCACGGGCGCGCCGCAGCACTGCTGCCTGCGCGTACGGGCGTTGCTCCAGTCCGCCGCGACCGCGGGCGTCCGCCTCGCAGGCCGCCAGGAACTCCTCGAAACGCTCGTTGTTGCGCAGCGCGTCCACGTCCTCCAGCAGCGATACCATCGCCGGCGCGCGCATCTCGAGCGCGCGATGGCAGCGGGTGTGGTGCATGCATACCGCGAGCGCCAGGTCGCGGTGCTTCGCCGGCACGCGCAGACGTTCACACAGCGCTCGCACCGCCGCCGCCCCGAGTGTCTCGTGGCCGATGTGCGAGGGCCAGCGCTCGCGCGGCGTCAGCGCCTTGCCGAGATCGTGTACCAGCACCGCGAAGCGCGCCGGTTCGGACAGGCCGAGTTCCGCGGCGAGGCGCAGGCTCAGCAGCAGGTGCTCGCCGGTGTCGATCTCGGGGTGATGGCATGGCGGCTGCGGTACGCCGAACAGGGCGTCGATCTCCGGGAATATCGCGCCGAGCGCCCCGCACTCGCGCAGCGTGCGGACGTATTCCTGCGGGCTCGGCTCGGCGAGCGCCCGGCGGGTCTCGGTCCATACCCGCTCCGCGACGAGGTGCGACAGTTCGCCGCTGGCGGCGATGTCGCGCATCAGCGCCATCGTGTCGGGGTGCACGCGGAAACCGCGCGTCGCGAACCGCGCCATGAACCGGGCCACGCGGAGGACGCGCAGCGGATCCTCGACGAAGGCGGCGGAAACGTGGCGCAGCACGCGTTCTTCCAGATCCCGCGCGCCCCCGTAGGGGTCTATCAGGCGCCCCTCGGCGTCCTCGGCCATCGCGTTGATGCTGAGATCGCGCCGTGCGAGGTCGTCCTCCAGCGAGACCTGGGCGCCGGTCTCGCAGCTGAAGCCCGTGTAGCCGTGCCCGCTCTTGCGTTCGCGGCGCGCCAGCGCGTATTCCTCGCCGGTCCCGGGATGCAGGAACACGGGGAAATCGCGGCCGACCTGGCGATAGCCGAGCGCGAGCATCTG
>CAYXJM010000204.1:0-5232 GCA_964465455.1 uncultured Klebsiella sp. | reverse complement strand
GATTGCTCGTGGCTCCGCTGCGCAGATCCGCAAGCTGGCCACACCAAATGCCTTGCGGCATGCCTTGGTCACGCGCCTCTGCGCTGTGCCGTTGTCGGGCTGAAGCCCGACCCACGAGGGCGGTCGCGGGCATGGCCCGCTCCTGTGCGACAGGCCGGCGCCGGTCAGCCGCCGGTGGTGTTCATGAAGCGCACGATCTGCGGTTCGGCGCCAACTTCGAAGTGGTGGCGTTCGGGCTTCAGGTCCATGGCCGCGACGATCGCCGCGCGCAGCGCCTCGGCGTCGCCGGGGCGATCACGCATCACCGCGCGCAGGTCCGCGGAGTGCTCGTTGCCGAGGCAGAGCAGCAGGCGGCCTTCCACGGTGAGGCGCACGCGGTTGCAGAGGTGACAGAAATTGTGGGTGTGCGGCGAGATGAAACCCACGCGCGTCGCGCTGTCGGCCATGTGCCAGTAGCGCGAGGGGCCGCCGGTGCTGTCGATCGACGGCGTGAGCGGGTAGCGCGTCTCGATGATCGCGCGCAGTTCGTCGCTCGAGCAGAAGGTCTCCGTGCGGTCGTGCTCGTCGATGTGGCCGAGCGGCATTTCCTCGATGAAGCTGATGTCCAGCCCGCGATCGCGCGCGAATTCCACCAGCGCCAGCACCTCGTCGTCGTTGCGCCCGCGCAGGATCACGCTGTTCAGCTTCACGCGCTCGAAGCCGGCGGCGCGCGCCGCGTCGATGCCGGCCAGCACCGTGGCGACATCGCCGGTGCGCGTGAGCTGGCGGAAACGCGCGGGATCGAGGCTGTCGAGGCTGATGTTGACGCGCTTGACGCCGGCGGCGCGCAACGGCGCGGCCAGCCGCGGGAGCTGCGACCCGTTGGTGGTCAGCACCAGCTCGCGCAGTCCCGGCAGCGCCGCGATGCGCTCCGCGAGCCAGACGATGTTCTGCCGCACCAGCGGTTCGCCGCCGGTCAGGCGGATCTTGGTGACGCCGAGCGCGACGAAGGCCTCGGCGGCGGCCAGCAGTTCCTCCAGGCTCAGGATCTGCCGCCTGGGCAGGAACTGCATCTCCTCGGCCATGCAGTAGACGCAGCGGAAGTCGCAGCGGTCGGTGACCGAGATGCGCACGTAGTCGACCCTGCGGCCGAAGCGGTCGACCAGCGCCGGCGCCTGCTGCGCCCTGGCGGTCTCCGGCACGACGGAGTTCATGGCGGCGCGGCCCGCACCTCGACCGGCACGCCGTTCACGATGCTGGTGCCGGAGGGTATGTCCAGCCCGTCGCCGACGAGGTCGTTGGCGCTGACGCCAGCGTGCGCCTGCGCGTGCGGCTGGCCGGTGTCGGCGTGGCGGTGCCCGAAGCCGTGCGGCAGGCTGACGACGCCGGGCATCATCTCGTCGCTGATCTCGACCGGCACCGCGCGCTCGGCCGCCGCGGAGCGCACCAGCGCCGTGGCGCCGTCGGCGAGCCCGCGCGCGGCGGCGTCCCCGGGGTGCATGCGCAGCGTGCAGCGGTTCTTGCCGCGCACGAAGTGCGGCAGGTTGTGCAGCCAGGTGTTCATGTCGCGGATGTGGCGCCGTCCGATCAGCAGCAGCCCGGGCGGCGGGCCGGCCTCGAGCCGCGCGTGCAGGCGTCCGACGTCTTCCTCCAGCAGCGGGTGCAGCAGGCGGATGCGCTTGCCCTCGGTGCGCAGGATCCCGGGCAGCCGCCCCGGGGTCAGCGGGCCGAGGTCGATGCCGTGCCCGGCCGCCTTCACGCGCGCGAGCGTGAGCCCCTCGCCGCCCGCGAAGCGGTCGCCGTAAGGGCCGGCGCGCAGCATCATGTCGAGCAGCCGCTCGGGGCCGGGCTCGGGGCCGGCCAGCTCGCGGATGCGCGCGGCATCGACGCCGGTCGCCGCGGCGAGGCGCGCGGCGAGCCCCTCGAAGATCATCGCGTCGAGCTGCTCCACCGTCAGCCCGTTCACGCGACCGCAGATCTCCAGCATCAGCTGCCACTGGTCGCGCGCGCCGGGTTCGGGCGCGAGCACGCGCGGCGAGTAGCGCGCGAAGTTGCGCACGCTCGTGCTCTGGAACAGGAAGTCGTAGTTGCTGTGCTCGAGCTGCACCGTCGACGGCAGGATCACGTCGGCGCGGCTGGTGGTCTCGTTGATGTAGATGTCGAGCGCGACCACGAAGTCGAGCCCGTCGATCGCCTCGCGCAGGCGGTCGCCGTTCGGCACGCTGAGCACCGGGTTCCCGGCCACCGTGATCAGCGCCCGCGCCCGGTCCGGGCCGTCCCACGCGAGTTCCTCGGCCATCAGCGTGGCCGGCAGCATCGACATGTACTCGGGGAAGCCGCGCACCTTCGAGTGCCAGCGCCCGCGCAGCAGCTCGCCCACCGAGTCGCTGTCCTCGCCCTGCCCCGTCGCGGGTCGCGGGAACATCGCCCCGCCCTCGGCGTCGAGGCGCCCGCGCAGCAGGTTCACGACGTCGACCAGCCACGAGGCCAGCGTGCCGAACTCCTGCGTGCACAGGCCGATGCGCCCGTAGAGCACCGGCTTCCGTGCCGCGCAGAAGCGCTCGCAGAGACGGCGGATGTCGGCGGCGGCGACGCCCGTGATGCCGGCGACCGCCTCGGGCGTGAAGGGTGCGGCGAGCTCGCGCAGCCGCTCGAGCCCGTCGATGCGCCCGGCGAGATGCCCGGGGTCCACGCGATCCTGCGCGAACAGCAGGTTGACCAGCGCGAACAGCAGGAACGCGTCGGTGCCGGGGCGGATGAACAGGTGCCAGTCGGCGATTGCCGCGGTCTCGCTGCGCCGCGGGTCGATCACCACGAGCTCGCCACCGCGCGCGCGCAGCGCCGCGAAGCGGCTGGCTGCGTCCGGCGCCGACATCAGGCTGCCCTGCGACACCAGCGGGTTGCCGCCCATGCAGACGAAGAAGTCGCTGCGGTCGAGGTCAGGGATCGGGAAGGTCCACGCGCTGCCGTAGAGCAGCTCGCAGCTCAGGTTCTTCGGCTGCTGGTCCACCGAGCCCGCGGAGAAGAAACGCTGCGTCTCGAGCAGCGTGATGAAGAGCTGGGTGTAGATCTGGGCGCCGAAGTTGTGGCCGTTCGGGTTGCCGTAGTACATCGCGATGGCGTCGTTGCCGTGCGCGGCGCGGATGGCCGCGAGCCGCTCGCCCACCAGCGCGAGCGCGGCTTCCCACTCCATCTCTTCCCAGCCGTTCTCCGTGCGGCGCACGGGGCGACGCAGGCGCGCGGGATCCTCGTGGAGATCCTTGACGACCTGCGACTTGGCGCAGACGTAGCCGCGCGAGCGATGGTCCTCGGCGTCGCCGCGCACCGACAACACGCGGTTCGCGGCGCGGTCGACCTCGACGGCGAGGCCGCAGCTGGCCTCGCAGACCGGGCAGGAACGGAAAACGGTTTCCGTTGCCTGCCCGCGCGGGCGCTCACTTGCGGCTGTGGCTTCCATCGCAGAGCGGCGCGTTCGCCGTTGCCTTGCAGGCGCAGAAGTAGGCGGTGCGCGTCTCGGGCGCTTCGTACTTCAGCGGCGTGAAGCCGGTGTCCTTGTGCGAACCGTCGCAGAAGGGCTGCTTCGCGGAGCGGCCGCAGCTGCACCACCAGTAGGTCTTGCCTGCCTCGACTTCGACGGGAATGGGGCCATCGCCGGCGCGAACGGGAGTGCTCATCGTGTGTTCTCCGCCCTCAAAGCACTTCCATGATCTTTTCGGCAGCGGACACGTCGAGGCCCGGCCCCGGCTCCACGGCCAGGTGCTTGACCACGCCGTTCTCGGCAACCAGCGCGAAGCGCTGCGAGCGCGTGCCCAGGCCGAAGCCGCTGCCGTCCAGCGTGAGCCCGAGGGCCTTGGCGAACTCGGCGTTGCCGTCGGCCAGCATCAGCAGCTCGTCGGCGTTCTGCGCCTTGCCCCAGGCGCCCATCACGAAGGCGTCGTTCACCGCCATGCACACGATGGTGTCCACGCCCTTGGCCTTGATCTTGTCCGCGTTCACCACGTAGCCCGGCAGGTGCGCCGCGCTGCAGGTGGGCGTGAAGGCGCCCGGTACCGAGAACAGCACGACCTTCTTGCCGTTGAAGATCTCGTCGGTGCTGATGTTCTCGGGGCCTTTCTCGCCCATCTTCTTCAGGGTGACGGAGGGGATGCGGTCGCCGACTTTGATCGTCATGTCTGATTTCTCCGGATCGGGTAGTGGGGATAGCGCGGCTATGGTAGCAGAGGGATTCGCGGATATTCACCCGCGGCGGTGTGCGGTTATAGGCGGGTCCGAATTCATTACGACACGGGAGCCGATTTCCGCAGGTTCGGCTTCAGCCGAACAAGTCCGGCGTCCGACTGAAGTCGGACCTACGGGCCTCCGTGGGTTCGGCTTCAGCCGAACATTTGCGCGAGACGCCGCCTCAATTGACCAGCAGCACCTGGCAGCGCAGGTGCGACAGTTCCTCGAGCACCGCGCGCCGGTCCTTCGCGGGCGTCAGGTCGCCGGCTATCAGCAGCATGTTGCCGAGCCGGTTCTCGACCTCGCGCAGCATGTCCAGGCTGTCGGTGCCGGGGGCGTGCGGGTGCAGGTTGACGCGCAGCCCGCTCTTCTCGATCTCGGCGAGCTGCGCCGCGTCGGGCTCCCCGGCGACGATCACCTCGAGCACGTGGTGGTCCTGCTGCGCCAGGCGCGCCGCGAGCTCCAGCGCCCGCCGGCTGGCCGGCGTGGCGCCGCACAGCACGAACACCTGCGGCGCGCGCGTCTCCTGGATGCGCACGCGCACGATGGTGCGCTCCCGCGGTTGCATCATCAGCAGCTCGACGCGCGCCGACGCCTCGTTCAGCGCTTCGCCGCGCCTCGCGCGCGTGACGTGGAACTGGCCCTTGACGCGGCTGCGGCGCGTCACCGCGCTGAAGCGCTCCTCGGCCTCGCGCGAGAGGCAGCGCAGCGCCTGTTCGACGTGGGAGCCGGTGATCGCGCGCGCGCGCGCCGAGCCGAGCGAGATCTCCTGCGTGATCGGCAGGTCCGCCACGGCGTAGACGTCGGCGTCCTCGACGAACAGCGCGTCGAGCTCGGCCTCGAGCTTGGCGGCGATCAGCGCCGCCGCCTCCATCAGCGCGACCTCGCAGTTCAGCGCATCGAGCGCGAGCATGATGCGCCGCATCTTGGCCTTCTGCCCGGCGTCCTGCGCGCTCATGGCTTGCCGTTGCCCGCGGGCTTGTCGTCGCCGCCGCCGGACTGCTTGCGCCCGATCTCGGCCAGCTCGTGCAG